>FZLS01000028.1 GCA_900197625.1 Rhodobacteraceae bacterium Water-Bin34
TTCATCGCGGGCATCAACTAATATTAAAACGTGGTGTATTTTTACCCATTTTTTTAGCATTTACAGCTGTTTTTATGGCAACAAATGTACCGCCAGCAAATTGGCCAAACAGTTATAACTTAGGTGGCTTTTCTGGGGATGCAATATTTGAAGTTTTAATAGACTTCAATCCAATTGATTTAGCCATTTGGGTAAAATCAGTTTCCTTATTTTTAGGAATAAGCTCAATATGTATCGGACTTTTTTCATTAGGTTTTAATTTTCAAGAAATTAAATCAATTTTAAAGCGAAGCTTCCAGGGTGCTTTGTATACGATTATATTATCTTGGAAAATTTCAAAAAAACTAATACCACTTTCTAAAAATAGAAAACCGTTGGAGCAGCGAAGAAAAACTCAAATACATTCTAATTATGACATTGAAAATGAACCTTATGATAATGAAGAAGGATTCACTGAAGTATCAAATACTCCAAAGAATAGTGTCTTAAAATCCTTAATACCTTCTTTTTCAAAACATAATAAATATGAAAAAAATAATATAGATCTAGATTTATCTGAAGATACCTCCGAAAAATCTACAAATAAAGATAACCCTGATCGTATTACAAGAAGAATTCAAGAAGCCGTTCACAAAAAAAATCTCAAAAGTAATAGAGATGCACCAATGGTTGATATTGAAACTTTCGACGAACCAACGGCAACAATTCCACCTGATGCAAATTTTTATGATGATGCAAATGAAGTTTCTATGGAACTACCATTAGAAACAAAACGGAAAGAGCCAATCCTATTACGCCCATCAAATCCAAAATCTGTAGTAGAACATCCATCAAAAAAACCAATTCCACAAAGTAGAAAAGCAAAATCTGAGGCCCAGCCAACACTATTTGCTGAGAACATGGCAAATTATGAACAGCCAGCACTAGATTTATTGGAAAGTCCAAAAACAATTATACGCCAACAATTGTCAGATGAAGCATTAGAAGAAAATGCACGCATGTTAGAAAACGTTTTGGATGATTACGGCGTTAAAGGTGAAATTATTTCTGTCAGACCAGGACCAGTTGTAACTATGTACGAATTAGAGCCAGCTCCTGGACTAAAAGCTAGTAGAGTTATTGGTTTAGCTGATGATATTGCTAGATCAATGTCAGCACTTGCAGCAAGAGTATCAACAGTACCTGGTAGAACAGTAATAGGCATTGAGTTACCAAACGATCATAGAGAAACTGTATTACTTAGAGAAATTTTATCAGCACGAGATTATGGTGACGGTAAACACGGACTACCACTCGCTCTTGGAAAAAATATTGGTGGTACTCCTGAAGTAGCTGATTTAGCAAAAATGCCCCATTTGTTAATTGCTGGTACAACTGGCTCAGGTAAATCTGTGGCCATAAATACAATGCTATTATCATTACTGTATAAATTATCTCCAGATGAATGCAGAATGATAATGATAGATCCTAAGATGTTAGAACTTTCTGTTTATGATGGAATTCCTCACCTTCTATCACCAGTTGTAACCGATCCAAGAAAAGCAGTTGTTGCTTTAAAGTGGGTGGTTGGCGAAATGGAAGAGCGCTATAGAAAAATGTCCAAAATGGGCGTTCGTAATATTTCTGGATATAATGGTCGAGTAGCAGATGCGCTTGCTAAAAATGAAGATTTTGAACGCACAGTACAAACTGGGTTTGATGACAATACTGGTGAAGCAATTTTTGAAACCGAAACATTTAAGCCAGAGAAGTTGCCTTATATTGTTGTGGTAGTTGATGAAATGGCTGACCTGATGATGGTTGCAGGTAAAGAAATTGAAGCATGCATCCAGAGATTAGCTCAAATGGCGAGGGCTTCTGGAATTCATCTGATAATGGCAACGCAGCGTCCTTCAGTAGATGTTATTACTGGTACAATCAAAGCCAATTTTCCTACTCGTATTTCGTTTCAAGTAACCTCAAAAATTGACAGCCGTACAATCCTTGGAGAAATGGGTGCCGAACAACTACTAGGCATGGGAGATATGCTGTATATGGCAGGTGGTGGAAAAATTACGAGGATACATGCACCATTTGTTTCTGATGAAGAGGTGGAATTAATTGTTAACCATTTGAAAAAATTTGGCCCTCCAGAATATGTAAGTGGTGTTGTTAAGGGTCCCGATGATGAGAAAGCATCAAATTTAGATTCAATCTTGGGATTAGGTGGTAATACAGATAAAGAATCTGCCCTCTATGATCAAGCTGTAGCAATAGTTGCACATGACAGGAAATGTTCTACGTCATACATACAAAGAAAATTATCTATTGGATATAATAAAGCTGCCAAAATTGTTGAAGAGATGGAAGATAATGGAATTGTATCTGCTGCAAATCACATTGGAAAACGTGAAATCTTTCTACCCGAACAAGATTAATAATTAAGTTAAAATAATATGAAAATTATACTTAAAATAAAAATTTTAATAAAAATTTTAATTATTATTTCTTGCTCATCTCATCCTTCCTTAGCAGAAAGGATTTCCCTGAATAAAATTAGTGATTACATTAATGGGCTCACAACACTTCAGGCTGATTTTGAGCAAATCAACTCAGATGGTTCAATAGATAGAGGAAAGCTATATATTAGGCGCCCTGGAAGAATGAGGCTTGAATACACAGCTCCAAATAATGCTCTTGTCATAGCTGGCGCAGGTAGTGTCGCAATATTTGACGATAAGAGTAAAAATGGGCCAACACTATTCCCACTGAAAAAAACTCCTTTAAATTTATTATTAAAGAAAAATGTAGATTTATCTAAAAATGAAATGATAACTGAGCACACAGCAAATAATGAAAATACTTTTATTGTTGCCAAAGATCCTAAAAGGAAATCTCAAGGTAGCATTAAAATGATGTTTAGTAATAGCCCAGTTTCTCTTCAAGGTTGGACGATAACAAATCAATCTAATCAAAAAACTAAAATTATTTTAGATAAATTAGATAAAAAAACCAAAATACCTTTATATTTATTTAATATATCAGCAGCCAGTAAAAATAAAAACTAAGTGCAGCGCGCCAACTGAGCGCTATATCTGATAGCTCTTTTTTGTACTGATTTAGCAACTTTTATTAACCATTTTTTTCTTTTATAAGTTCCTCGCCTAAATCCTGAATGACCTTCATGATATGCTAGATATTGATTATAAACATCACTTTTAGAGATGCCATTACGTTTGTAAGATTTATGCATATACCAGCCCATAAAATCTGATGCATTTCTAAAGCTGCTTCTTCTAGAAAACGTATTGCCTGTTTCTTTTCGGTATTCATCCCAAGTTCCATCTAAAGCTTGAGCAAACCCATATGCTGATGACTGCCGGCCCATAGGAATAATTTTAAATTTCCATTGGTATGGCGTTTTTGCAGTACCTGTAAATTTACTTTCTTGATAAATAGATGCCATCATTACAGGCACTGGTACCCCCCAGCGACGTTCAGCACGAACCATTGATCTATACCAAGATTTTCGCTCTTTTTTGATCGAGCACGCATTATCTAAATTATGAGGGGGATCAGTTCTTAATCCTGAACAAGCCGTTAAAAATAAACTTGCCAAAATGATAAGACTAATTTTTTTCATGCTTAGGATCCGATTTTTCTATTATAAAAATTTATACTTAAAGGAGAATACCCAACAATACGGGCAGAGCAAATACTGATAAAGCTGTTGATGCTATAACTAAACCTGCGACCTCATTTGCATCTGCTCCATATTTCTGTGCCAATAGATACGAAGTTACAGCTACAGGAGTAGCGATTTGCATAACTAATACAGCAAAAGCAATATCATTTAATTCAAAATAAATGCCAATTATCCACGCGACACCGACGCTAACGCACAACTTTAATATCGATAATATTATGGCACGTGAAATTAAATTTATTTTCAAACGAGCTAATGCAACACCAAGTGTAATTAACATCAAAGGAATTGCCATTTGTCCCAACAATTCCAATGTATTTGTAGCCCATTTTGGCGTTTGCCAACCCTGAATTAAAAACAAAGCTCCCAATAAAGTTGCCCAGACCATAGGTTCTTTAAAAACTTTATTTATGCTACCACCACCAGAGACCATCCAAACACCAATAGAGAATGAACCAATTGCCATTACCGCAAAAACAACAACTGCATAGCCTAAACCTACTTCACCAAATGCAAACATTGCCAGTGGTAACCCTAAATTACCTGTATTACCAAAAATTAATGGAGCCCAATATGTTGCCATATTAAGTTTAAATATTTTTCCTGTTATCCAAAATATTAAAGCCAGAAATAAATAGGCAATTAAACTAGATAAAAATAAATTTGATAGTGTATCTGCTGAAATATTAGCCTTCATTAGGGCAACAAATATAAGAGCTGGAACTGATAATGTCATTGCAAGTCTTGTCACAAACTCGATTTCATAACTCCAACCAATTTTAACCCATGTAAATCCTATTGCTGCCAGTATAAATACAGGCGCAACTATTTGAAAAACGGTCAAAATAAGTTCCATATAATTACAAAACCTAGTGTGGACAGTTTGTCAATCTAAGAGTAATTAACTATTAATGATTAGGTAAATTTTTATGTTTGAAGTTAATGCAAAATTTTCAATTGGTGAGGTTGTCCGGCACCGCAAACATCCTTTTAGGGGTGTAATATTTGATATTGACCCAACCTTTTCAAATACTGATGAATGGTGGGAAAGTATTCCTGAAAAACACAGGCCTATTAAAGAACAACCATTTTATCATCTATTGGCTGAAAATGACGAGTCTTTTTACGTAGCATATGTTTCAGAACAAAATTTATTAATTGATGAAACTGGAGAACCAATTGATCATCCAGAAGTCGCAGAAATGTTTGGTGAAATGACTAATGGTAAATATAATGTAATTTCTCACATGAATTAATACCCCAAAGATGCTCCATCTTTTCTTGCGTCACTAGAACCAATTAAAATACCGTTTTTATAATCAATAAATATAGCTTGTGCTCCGCCGATTGGCGTATCAGGAACGATAAGATCGTGCCCTAGTTCTATTAATCCCTGGCATACATCATTTTTGTAACCACGCTCTACTTTTAAAACCCCTGCATCAGCAAAACTTCTTGGCGCATCAATACTTGCTTGTGGATGTAGATTAAAATCGACAATATTAGATACAAATCTATGGTGCCCAGTGGCTTGGTAAGCTCCGCCCATAACACAAAAAGGCATCAATATCTTATCATCTTTCTTTAACATTCCAGGTATAATAGTATGCATTGGGCGCTTTTTGGGTCCCACTTCATTTGGGTGATTTTTTTCTAAAGTAAATCCAGCACCTCTATTTTGAAAATTAATTCCATACTTAGATGATGCATATCCAGAACCAAAAGAATGGAACACTGAATAAATAAGTGAAACAGACATTAAGTCTTTATCAACAATAGTTAAACAAATTGTTTCTTTATGAACTGACTCAGTAACTGATTTTACATTTATTGTAGCAGCTTTAGGATTAATTAATGATGCTAAATTTTTTGCTGTTCCCATTGAAAGCATGTGATCAATACGATTACTTTTATCTGCAATAAACCTATTTCTTGCATCATATGCTAATTTCGTTGCTTCAGCCTCAATATGTGTACGTTGAACTCCAAATGCATCCATAGATTGTAAATCAAATTGTGATAAAATATTATTTATACATATAGCTGTTGCACCTTGCCCGTTTGGTGGATGCTCAAACATTTCTATATCTCCATATTTTCCAGAAATAGGAGTTGTATAGTTGCAGCTAACATTTTCAAAATCTTCTAATGAATGCGTACCTCCTATGGCATTCAGTGATGAAACCATGTCCTGTGCAACTTCACCTTTATAAAAACCATCACGCCCTTTTTCTGCAATTTTTTCAAGTACCTTAGCCTGCATTGGCGCTTGAAATAGTTGTCCAATTTGTGGAGCTTTACCTTTTATTAAATAAAAATCACGCGCTGCACCTTTTAGTTCAGGCTCTGCTAAAGACCAGTCAAAAGCTGTCCTTGGAGCAATAGGTACACCAGATTTCATGTAATGAATTGCGGGAGCCAAAGATGCTTTTAAGCCTATCTTTCCATAATCGGCACTTAACCTACAAAAAGCATCAATAGCACCTGGCATTGTAATAGACTCAACACCTCTAAGAGGCATTACTGAATGCCCAGTATCTCTAATTTTTTCAGCATCGATTTTGTTTGGAGCACGTCCTGATCCATTTAAAGCAATAATTTCTTCTGAACCAGCAGGGCTTAATAATATGAAACAATCGCCACCAATACCAGCCATCTGAGGTTCTAATAAACCCTGCAGTAAAGCAGCAGCTATTGCTGCATCTACAGCGTTGCCGCCAGCCTCTAATATTTGTATGGCTACTTTTGAAGATAATGGGTTTGAAGTAGAGGCCATTCCATTAGACCCATACACTGGAGATCGTCCAGGAAAATGAAAATCACGCATTTAAATCCTCCACTTGCACAAATTCTATTATTATAGCAAATTAATTATATGAATAAGTTTGTATCAATAGGTAAAGATGTCAACCAAAGTTATGACAATGGTATTCATTTTCATAGAACAGAGTTAAGCCCAATAATTTCACTTTATGGGAGAATGGTAGCTGCTGGAGAATGGCGCGATTACGGAATATCTTCATTAAAAGAAGTAGCCATATTTTCAATATTTAGAAGAGCTGCGGAACATCCGATCTATACAATCGAAAAACGCCCAAAACTAAAGGGTAAGCAGGGGATGTATAGCGTCGTTGGAATGGATGGGCATATTTTAAAAAGAGGGCCGGACTTAAAAACGGTACTTCAAGTATTAGAGCGTAAATTAATCAAATTAGTTTAATAACTTATAAGCTCAAAATATTATTCGTTTAATAGCTGTTATTAGTCCACCACCATTGGTTTCTATTCTTTCTTTTGCTACTTCTAGAGGCTCCTCAATTACTTTCATATGATAGCCATTAGCGTGAAGTAAGTTTTTTTCATCTAACATGACCCCAACATGACCCTCCCAAAAAATTAAGTCACTTCGCTTTAAATGTTCATTTTTATTAATTGTATTGCCAAGTTCTTTTGCTTGATCTGAGCTATCTCCTGGAGAGTTATAAGCTGCGTTTCTTAAGGCAAGAGAAATCAAACCTGAGCAATCCACACCATATTGTGAGTTACCGCCCCAAAGGTAAGGTACTCCTAAATATTTTTCTGCCGTTTTAGTAAAATCTTTTTTGGTTTCAGTTATTGGTTCAACATGCATTTTATGAATATATTGGCCTGTATTAAGTTCAAAAAAATCTCTGGATTCTTCGACTACAGTTAATTCAGATTGAAAAGGAATACTCATTACTGGAAGTGTTTTTATGTTTGGCTCTAAATACAAATGAGCCCCAAAACTACAGACTTTACTATTTGAAATAACCCAATTTTTCAAATTGCTCTTTTTTACATATCCACCATACCCATCACTATATCTTTTACACTTTATCCACTCTCCAATATCTGAAATACACTCTAATCTGTCACCATAAAGCATTTGTCTGATTAAATTACCGTTTGGTTTGTCCAAAATATTACATACAGGTATAGAAACTTGAAAAGTATTATTCATATCTTTTCTCTATAACTGATAACATTGCCCTAGCAGATTGACATGCACCGCCTTGTGTTTGACTAGGCTTGTGAACTGGCGACCAAGCAAACAAATCAAAATGAACAAAGTATTTTGATTTTTCCACAAAACGCCGTAAAAATAATGCTGCAGTTATTGCACCTGCAAACCCACCCTTCGGTGCGTTATCTAAATCTGCTACCTCAGGTTCAATAAGACTTTCATATGGCGCCCAAAAAGGCATCCTCCATAATGGGTCAACATTTTCTATAGATGCTTTTTGAATTTGATCAGCAAGTTCATCATCATCAGTAAAAAATGGTGGCATATCTGGACCCAGAGCAACACGCGCTGCACCTGTAAGTGTTGCATTGCATATCAATAAATCTGGTTTATCTTCATCAGCTAAAGATAGTGCATCAGCAAGAATTAACCGACCCTCTGCATCTGTATGATTAATTTCTACACTCATACCTTTTCGACTAATTAATATATCTTGGGGCCTAAAAGAATTGGAAGATATTGAATTCTCCACTGCAGGAATAATAACTCTTAAATTAACTTTCAAATTCAATGACATGATCATATGTGCCAAACCTAAGACTGTTGCTGATCCTCCCATATCTTTCTTCATTAAACCCATTGAAGCCGTAGGCTTAATATTCAATCCACCAGTATCAAAACAAACCCCCTTACCAACCAGTGTAATTTTAGGATTATTATTTTCCCCCCATTGCATATCCAATAAACGAGGTTGTTGATCAGATGCTCGGCCAACGGCATGTATCATTGGAAAATTTTGATCTAATAATGCCTCACCTTTAATTATATTAGTTTTTGCATTATGTTTTTGGGCTAAATCACAGAATGCTTTTTCTAATGCATCTGGCCCCATGTCATTAGTGGGCGTATTAACTAAGTCACGTGTAATAAAATCCCCCTCTGCCTCAATTAAAATTCGCTTAGTATCAATATCTTTTGATGGCTTTAACTTTGCAGACTGTATGTGTTTTTTCTTATAACGGTCAAAACAATATGAGGATAATACCCAAGCTAGGTGAGCATTTTCTAATTCTTTGCCTGATAATCCTGATACAATTTCATATGTTCCGTTTGGCAGCTGAGAAGCAGCTGCTCCCATATGAAATCTTCCTCTAGATCTTGCTCCTTCAGTTCCCCATCCAACTAAAACACAAGATATTAGTCCATTGCTAGCAGGTACAATCAAAATATTTCCTAAACTAGCTTTAAATTGGTTTATATTAACCCAATCCTCAATATTTAATTCCATACTGATTGTTTTTAAACTGTCACTTTCCACTACATGAATTGGGATGGCAGTTTCGGATTTTTTTGCAAAAGTGGGTAACATAATAAACTCCTATTTCATTAGAAACTAACAATTTTTTCCTTCAAGGCAATGCTAACTAGTATTACATTTTAAAAATATAAAATTTAGAATGGACAGCTTATTCACAAAAGTTATAAAACAAATAAATATTTCTCATGAATTGTTTATTCTTTTTGAAGGATTTAAAATGACTAGCTCCACTACCACTTTGCCAAGCAGTCTTATCAATAATTATCATGGCTGGAGAGACAGGGGCCTTCAAGAAAAAAAAGCTAGATATGCAAGCCTTGCCAAAAATGGACAACACCCAAAAACTATGATTATTTCATGTTGTGATAGTCGTGTTCACGCTACAACAATATTTGGTGTAGATACTGGTGAGTTTTTCATACACAGAAATATTGCAAATTTAGTACCTGCGTACTCAACAAGTCAACATTACCATGGCACCTCTGCTGCTATAGAATACGCAGTAACCGCTTTAGGTGTGACAAATCTAATTGTAATGGGCCATACTCTTTGTGGTGGTATTCAAGGTTGTCATGATATGTGTTCTGGAAAAGCCCCCGAATTAGAAAAAACAACTAGCTTTGTGGGTCGTTGGATTAATATTTTACGCCCTACATACGAAGAGGTTGCTAGTGAAGGTGGCACAGATGAAGAGCAAGTCAAACGGCTTGAACAAAAAGGAATTTTAACATCCATAGAAAATCTGATGACTTTTCCATTTATATCAGAGCGTGTTGAAGCAAAACAACTCTCATTACATGCTGTTATCCTAGATATTAGTGAAGGCACTATTAAACAGTTTGATGAATCATCAAGCTGCTTCGTTCCAGTATAGTTTTATAATACCCCAAAGTAAAAAAGCACTAAGATATCTTAGTGCTTTCTAAAGATTAATTTTTATAAAGTTTAACCTTTTTTCAAAATACGTCGCCCCAAAAGCTCTGCTATTTGAATTGCATTTAAAGCTGCGCCTTTTCGAAGATTATCTGAAACGCACCATAAATTTATTCCATTTTCAATTGTACTATCTTGACGAATTCTACTTATATAAGTTGCATATTCGCCAACACATTCAACTGGGGTTATATAACCACCATCTTCACGTTTATCGACAACCAAAATTCCTGGGGACTCCCGTAGAATTTCTCGCACTTCATCCTCATCAATAAAATCTTCAAACTCAATATTTATTGCCTCAGAGTGCCCAACAAAAACAGGAACCCTTACACATGTTGCAGTTACTTTAATCTTAGAGTCGATAATCTTTTTTGTTTCCGCAACCATTTTCCACTCTTCTTTTGTGGATCCATCGTCCATAAAAACGTCAATGTGCGGTATTACGTTAAATGCAATATCTTTAGTGTAAACTTTAGCTTCTACCTCTTGACCAGGGACATACTTGCCTTTTGTTTGATTCCAAAGTTCATCTATTGCTTCTTTTCCTGTACCTGAAACAGATTGATAAGTTGATACAACAACTCTTTTGATTTTAGCACGATCATGCAACGGCTTGAGTGCTACGACCATTTGTGCAGTCGAACAGTTTGGATTGGCAATTATATTTTTCTGTGAATAGCCATCAATTGCATCAGGGTTACACTCTGGTACAATTAATGGAACTTTAGGGTCATATCTATAAAGTGAACTATTATCTATTACTATACATCCGGCTTCAGCAGCAATTGGAGCATATTTCTTTGTAGCATCAGATCCGACTGCAAATAGCGCAATATCCCAACCAGAAAAATCAAAGGTGTCCAAATCTTTTGTTTTCATTGTTTTATCGCCAAGCATACATTCCGTGCCTAAAGACCTTCTGCTAGCAAGGACTTCTATAGCGTCAATAGGGAACTGACGTTCATCAAGTATATTTAACATTTCACGGCCTACATTTCCTGTAGCACCTACAACAACTATACGGTAACCCATTTTAGGTCTCCTAAAATTAAAATTGGACTGTCTTAAGATTAGACAAAGCGGCTATACCGCTATATCGATGAAAAGGGAATAGGGTGAAAAATTTATACACCCTTATTAATTTTAAATGTTTAGATTGATGAATTTAACTCAGCTATAATTGCATCGCCCATTTCTGTACAACTAACTGCTGTACCGCCATCTGCCTGCATTAAATCACCAGTTCTAATACCTTTGGCTAAAATAGCCTCAACAGCTGCTTCAAGACGATCAGCTTCAGATCCTTGATCAAAAGAATATCTTAGAGCCATTGCAAAGCTTAATATACATGCACTTGGATTTGCTTTATTTTGTCCTGCAATATCGGGAGCAGATCCATGAACCGGTTCGTATAATGCTTTTGGGCGACCATTTTGCATTGGAGATCCTAATGATGCAGATGGTAACATACCTAATGAACCAGTAAGCATCGCAGCAGTATCTGATAAAAGATCGCCAAATAAGTTATCAGTAAGAATCACATCAAATTGTTTAGGAGCTCGAACTAATTGCATAGCACCTGCATCAGCATACATGTGTGAGAGCTCAACATCAGAATAATCTTCAGCATGAACTTCAGTCACAACATCGCGCCACAAGATACCACTTTCCATAACATTTGCTTTTTCCATAGAGCAAACTTTATTATTTCGACGCCTAGCGAGTTCAAATGCACTTCGCGCAACACGATCTATTTCACTTTCTGTATATCTTTGAGTGTTTATTCCGACACGCTGATTATCTTCAGTGAAAATACCGCGCGGTTCTCCAAAATATGAACCAGAGGTTAGCTCTCGAACAATCATTATATCTAGTCCAGATACCAATTCTTTTTTTAATGATGAAAAATCAGCTAAAGCATCAAAGCATTGGGCTGGTCGTAAGTTTGAAAATAAATCCATTTCCTTACGCAATCTTAATAGGCCACGTTCAGGCTTTACTGAAAAATCTAAATCATCATATTTAGGCCCACCAACAGCACCTAGTAAAACAGCATCAACCTCTTGAGCTTTGGCCATCGTTTCATCATGTAATGGTGTTCCGTGTTGGTCATAGGCAGCACCACCTACCAAATCTTCTGATACATCAAAATTTAAATCACGGTTTTCACCAAACCATTGAATTACTTTTCGAACCTCAGCCATAACCTCTTGTCCAATACCATCACCTGGTAAGATTAATAAAGATGGGTTTTTCATAATTTTTTATTCCTTAAAATGGTACGAAAAATTGTTATTCAATTTTCCGTATTTTTTTCTTATCCAATTAAAGCCACGGGGAAATTTTAGCTTGCTTTTCTTCAAACTTATCAACTGATTCAATTTTTTGGTATGTTAGCCCAATATCATCTAAGCCATTTAATAAACAATGCTTTTTAAATGCATCAACTTCAAATTTAAATATTGTACCATCTGTTGCTGAAACTATCTGCTCTTCTAAATCTACAGAAATTCTAGCATTTTCACCTTTTGAGGCATCGTCCATCAAAATATCAATAGACTCTTTTGAAAGCTTAATTGGTAATATCCCATTTTTAAAACAATTATTGTAAAATATATCAGCAAAGCTTTCTGAAATAACAACTGATATTCCAAAATCCTTCAATGCCCATGGTGCATGTTCGCGAGAGGAACCACATCCAAAGTTTTCACCAGCAATAATAATTTCTGCATTCCGGTAAGCTGATTGATTTAAAACGAAATCAGAAATTTCACTACCATCTTGGTTGTAACGCATTTCGTCAAATAAATTTACACCAAGTCCTGATCTCTTAATTGTTTTTAGAAACTGCTTTGGAATAATCATATCTGTATCGATATTAACCAATGGCATTGGAGCCGCCACACCTGAAACATTTGTAAATTTTTCCATTACACCGCTCCCACGAATGTTCTTATATCTGTTAACTTTCCTGTAACTGCTGCTGCAGCTGCCATTGCAGGAGATAAAAGATGTGTTCGACCACCTCGTCCTTGACGACCTTCAAAATTTCGATTTGATGTAGCTGCACAACGTTCTTTTGGCGCTAATTGATCTGGATTCATTGCTAAACACATAGAGCAACCCGCCATACGCCATTCAAATCCAGCATCAATAAATATTTGTGCTAATCCTTCTTCTTCAGCCTGAGCTCGCACCAGACCTGAACCAGGTACAACCATTGCCCTCAATCCAGATTTAATTTTTTGTCCCTTTAGAATTTCAGCAGCAGCTCGCAAATCTTCAATTCTACCATTGGTACATGATCCTATGAATACTGTATCTATCTCTACATCTGATAATTTTTGACCTGGCTCTAATCCCATATAATCCAAGGCTCTTTTTACGGCATCTACTTTACCACCTTTAAAATCATCAGGCGATGGAACAACTGCATCTATTGGCAAAACGTCTTCAGGAGAAGTGCCCCAAGTTACAGATGGTGCTATATCTTCACCTTTAATAGTAATCGTTAGATCAAAATATGCGTTTTCATCAGTGTATAACTCTTTCCAGTTTGATAATGCTAAATCCCAATCTGAGCCTTTTGGAGCATTGGGGCGTCCATTACAGTAATCAAATGTTTTTTGATCAGGGGCAATTAAACCTGCTCGAGCCCCACCTTCTATAGCCATATTACAAACTGTCATCCGCCCTTCCATTGAAAGATCTTCTATAGCTTGGCCGCAGTATTCTATTACATATCCGGTTCCACCAGCTGTTCCAGTTTTTCCTATAACATTCATAGTAATATCTTTTGCTGTTACTCCAGGTCGCAAAGCACCTGTTATTTCAACCTTCATATTTTTTGACTTCTTTTGAATCAAGGTTTGTGTTGCTAAAACATGTTCAACTTCTGAAGTCCCAATTCCATGTGCAAGGGCGCCAAACGCACCGTGTGTAGCTGTATGGCTATCACCACATACGACAGTCATGCCTGGCAAAGTCCAACCCTGCTCAGGACCAACAATATGAACGATACCCTGGCGTACATCAGAAACTGGATAATAATGAATGCCAAACTCTTTTGCATTTGCATCAAGTGCATCTACTTGAATACGACTCTCTTCATTATCGATACCTTTAACTCTATCTTCAGTTGTTGGTACGTTATGGTCAGGAACTGCAATAGTTTTATTGGGTGCGCGAACATTTCTACCCGCCATACGTAAACCTTCAAATGCTTGAGGAGAAGTTACCTCATGAACTAAATGTCTATCAATATATAAAAGACAAGTGCCATCATCAGCTTCGTGGGCTACGTGAGCGTCCCAAATTTTATCATAAAGTGTTTTAGGTGCGGACATAAATGTCTCCTCCGCTAGAATATTTTGTAATTAATTTATTAAAAGAGCAGCGCTTAAATATTACCTAACAAAGACATAAATCTACCGTGAAACCTCCAAGGCAATCTTTTTTTATCATCAATGTTAATAATCTGATTCATATCGCTTCAATACCCCTTTGGGACATGTTCTTCAAGCACCTGCTTGATAATTGAATGCTTAATTTTAAACTAAACTTTATAACAGGCAATCTGCAGGACAAATTTTGCCAACTTCTAAACCAGCAGCATTTTTTAATTTTGGGTTCATGCGTTTTTGTATCATTGGATGGCTTTCATCAGCTACGCCCAAACGGACCAAAAGTGCTGCAATTGCACATTCAGATCCTCTTGAAGCTCCATCATCAATTTTCAATGCAACCCCCAAGCCTTGTTCAGGTAAAATTGCAGTATAAACTCCCTCAGCCCCAGTTTTTAATACTGTTCGCCCACCAATCGCACTCATTAACTCAGAGCATGCTCGACCTTCACCAGCAACTAAAAGAGGATATTTAGCCATCGCTTCAACGAGTCTTAGTGATCCAGGACCACGACTGCCAACACCCATTCGAGCCATGGCTGTAGCTAGCCCTTTTAAACTAGTTGCATGATTTGGAGCAGAGCAGCCATCTATTCCATAGCCTGATGAATTTTCTCCTGTCATCTCTTCAAATATCGATAAAATATTTTTTTGTATTGGATGATCTATATCTATATATTCAGCATCACCCTTCAAAAATTTATTTAATGTTAAAAATCCGGAGTGTTTTCCAGAACAATTATTGTGGATTTGGCACGGCTTTTTATTCAAACGTATCAGATCATTTGATGTTTTCACACCTGATGGCCAATGCGTGCCGCATCGTAAATCTTTTTCATTTAAATCCAACACATTTAACCATTTCAAAACTGCTTGAGTATGCAGAGGGTCACCTTGGTGAGAGGAGCAAGACAAGGCTAAGTGGGAGGGTGTTAAGCCAAAAGCGTCTGCTGCACCAGTCTCAACCAATGGTAATGCTTGAAGAATTTTACATGCTGATCTAGGTAAAATTTCTTTGGAAGGGTTGCCCCAAGACTCTAATATATCTCCACTTGAGTTTACAATTACTGCATGACCACGGTGTTGGCACTCCAAAAATGCTCCACGCCAAACCTCAACTAATACTTCAGACATTTTATCCCTTAGAGAATTATTTCTGTTAAATTAAGTTTAGTATATATTGAGGGCTGGAATCGAGTTTTATTTTTGTTATAACAGAATAAATAAAACATATTTGTAATTTTAAGACGTAGTGATTGTGAGCTAAGCTAAACCCATGAATAAATTCATACTAATACCGTTAGTAACATTAAATATAATTTTTGGGTCTGCAGCATTTTCACAAAAACCTGTTGCATCATTCCAAGATTGGGGTGTTTATTCTTCCAATGATCCAAAACTATGTTGGCTGGCCTCTACAGCTATGAAGGTTGAAAATACACGCGGTGGTAAACCAGCTATGAATGTAACTCGCGGCGATATAGTATTATTCATTACTTATTTACCTGAAAAAGATATTTTAGGTGAAGTGTCTTTTGGTGGAGGCTACCCATTCAAACCTAATCAAATGGTAGAGCTTCAAATTGGATCAGCAAAATATGATTTAATACCAGAAGGTGGCTTCGCTTGGCCTGCAAACTCAGATATTGATACAAAAATAAGGGTATCAATGACGCGGGGCTCAACCGCAACTATTAAAGCTGAAAGCACACGAGGTACTAAAACTAAAGATACCTTTTCTCTTCGGGGCTTCACTGCTGCACTAAAAGACACCAAAAAGCGTTGCGGCGTATAATAATTAATCCCTTCTTATCTTCTGATAAAACTTTAGATGCTGTGTAAGAAGTAAGGAAACTTTTCATGACTAGTAAAACACCAATTACGCCAGATGTTATTACAATTCCAAGAAAAGTGGATGTTGATATATTGCCAAATATTATTGGGCTGCAAAAGGATGCACTGGCAAATGCACTAAATGAAATAGGTATACCTGCAAAGCAAATAAAAATGCGAACAGCTCAGATTTGGCAATGGCTATATGTAAAAGGTGCTCAAACATTCGATGAAATGACTAACCTTTCAAAAGATTTTCGTACTCTACTTTTGAAAAGCTTTTCAATTACTCGGCCTGAAATTATAACACGCCAAATTTCAAATGATGGAACCCGAAAATACTTACTACGTGTTACGGGAGGCCATGAGGTTGAAGCTGTTTTCATCCCAGAAAAAGATAGAGGTACATTATGTATATCAAGCCAAATAGGATGTACTCTAACATGTACTTTTTGTCATACAGGAACACAAAAGTTAGTCAGAAACCTAACTCCAGCAGAAATTGTTGGGCAGATTTTAATTGCACGTGATGATTTAGAAGAATGGGATAAAAGTGCTGGTGAAAAACGAAATGTTTCCAATATTGTATTAATGGGCATGGGTGAACCACTTTACAATACAAACAATGTACGAGACGCAATGTTAATAGCTATGGACAATGAGGGAATAGCATTGTCACGACGTCGCATTACATTATCTACCTCCGGAGTTGTTCCAGAGATTATTCGAACAGGTTCTGAAATTGGATGCATGCTAGCAATTTCATTTCATGCCACAACTGATGAAGTAAGAGATGTATTGGTCCCAATTAATAGAAAGCATAAGATAGCTGAATTATTAGATGCATGTCGCAATTACCCAAAACTCTCAAATTCAGAAAGAATTACTTTTGAATATGTAATGTTAAAAGGCATAAATGACTCTGATGATGACGCAAGACGTTTAGTTGAGCTAATTTCTGGTATACCGGCAAAAATAAACTTAATTCCTTTTAATCCTTGGCCTGGCTCTGGGTATGAACGATCAGATTGGAAGCGTATTGAAGCTTTTGGCGACATCGTTAATAAAGCTGGTTATGCAAGCCCTATCCGTCGACCTCGAGGTGAAGACATAATGGCAGCCTGTGGCCAATTAAAGAGTGAAACTCAAAGGTCAAGGAAATCAGCCAAACAAATGGCTGATGAAGTTAAAGGGCAGTAAAGTGAAGTTTTTTAATATTTTTTTATTAATAGCCTTTATTCTTTCAGGGTGCTTCAGCACTTCACCTGTTTATAAAAATATACCAAAATACGAAGGGCCAAAAATAACTAAGATCGTAGTAGATAAATCACAAAGAAAATTATATTTATTAAGTAATGATAAAATAATACGAAAATTTAAGGTAGGACTTGGCTTTAATCCAAAGAGACATAAAGCAGAACAAGGTGATGGAAGAACGCCAGAAGGCTTATATTATATAGATAGGAAAAATTATAATAGTAAATATTTTTTAAGCCTCGGAATAAGTTATCCAAATGCACAAGATGCAAAAAATGCAAAAAAACTTAATATAGATCCTGGCGGTGATATTTTTATCCATGGAGGTCCACGATACAAAGGCGAGTATGGAAAAAGGGATTGGACCGCTGGATGCATTTCAGTATCTGATAAAAATATTAAGATAATTTATTCCATGGTCAAAACTGGTACACCCATTTTAATAAGACCATAAGCTTTAATTTGCTATTAATTGAACCCACCAAATCTTCCCATTAGTGTCTTGATGCCACGCAATACCCATTTTGGTAGCTTTTGGATCTAAAATGATTGATGCAGATAATGGAACATTCATCCAGACGTCTAGTGTATTGAAATCATCTTCAAAAGTTTCAGAAACATTTTCACCTATAAATTCTCCATTATACCCATAAGTAACTAGTCGATCCAAAGGCGATGAACCGTCTGATCCAAAGTGCCATGGCCTATTTTGCGCTGACATATCAGATGCATGAGACTTTGCGGCGCGAATTAAGGAAGTATCTAAACTCAATGCAGATAATCCACGAGCTTGTCTGACTGCATTTACTGAGTCTAAGTGTCTAAATTGAACTTTATCTACACCAATACGACCCATTTGAATTATAACCGTTCCATCTCCTGGTCGGTTTTTTACTGAAGGTGTTTCACACGCAGCTAAAACAATTAGTAATGCAGTAGTTAACAATACTTTCCACATTTAGTTTCTCCAGTCATATTGAATGTAATTGGTGGCAATTAATTCATAGTTATTTTTATTTATCATTTATAATTTACCAAAAATTTAACTTTGATTAAATCAAATTATTCATTTAACAGTAGATACATATTATGATCACCCTAATATACTGGAAACTATATAATGTCGAAATATTTTACTCGCCGAGCATTTACTGCAACTGCTGCAAGTACATTAGTTATTAGTTCAAAATCTATAGCACAAGAAGGTTGGAATCCAGATTTGAACAATCCTGATTTAGGGTTTGATACAGTCCAAAACCAAAGCGCACGCCTTTCTGGTGAAGCAAATTCTGTAAGGCGGAATGCCTCAGCTTTCAGAGATCGCAGCGATTGGAAGAATTACTTTTCAAATACAAAGAATGGTGTAATTTTAGTAGACACGCAAAGTAGAGCTTTACATTTTTGGTCTGAAAAACAGGATATTTATAAGCTTTATCCAGTTGCAGTCCCTTCTTCAGATGATCTTACTCGCCTTGGAAGAACTTCTGTTACGGGAAAGAGAGTAGGGCCTGATTGGAGGCCTACACCTTCAATGTTAAAAAGTAATCCAGACTGGCCTTCCTACATTGGTCCCGGCCCAGGGAATCCTTTGGGTTCACATGCCCTTTATTTATCATGGACATATTATAGAATTCACGGAACTCATGATAATCGTAAAATTGGCCGTAGATCTTCAAATGGCTGTATTGGATTATATAATGCACAAATAGCAGAACTATTTGATTTAACAAAAGTTGGTACTCAAGTCTTATTTATTTAATTTTTTACAAAAGAGATCGTAGCCCTAATTTATAATTAGGAAATTTTAATTCTACACCTAATTCTTTTTTGATAAGTACATTACTTACTCTTTTATTTTCTGCATAAAAACTTCGTGCCATCGGTGACATCTCTGCTTCGTCGTAAGCTACAGATATAGGAATAGGCATTCCTAATAATTCAGCAGCATAAGCGATTACATCTTCAGGTGGAGCTGGGTTATCATCACAAACGTTATAAATAGCACCTTTTCTTGGTGATTTTATTGAAGCAAGTAATGTTTCAGCGATATCATCAACATGAATTCTACTAAAAAGTTGCCCCTCTTTAATAATACGCCTAGCCGTCCCATTGCGTACTTTAGAAAAAGGACCTCGACCTGGTCCATAAATACCAGCTAATCGAAATATGTGTAAGTTCAAGTTTAATTTAGACCAAGATAGTTCAGCAGCTTCTCGAAATTGGCCTCTTTGTGTACTTGGATTTAAAGGAGAGCATTCATCAACCCAACCTCCATCATGGTTTCCATAAACACCAGTAGTTGATAAATAACCAACCCAATCAAAAGTATTTTTTTCCAATACCTCGCAATATTCATTAAGGAAGGGGTCACCCTGATAGTTTGGAGCAACAGATGTGAGAATATGTGATGCTTTTTCAATATATGGTTTTAGGTCAGTATCAGGCCAAATTATTGAATTTACTCCAGCTTCACTTAACTTTTCAGCCCGCTCAATAGATCTGGTGGTTCCGTAAACGGTCCATCCACTTTCTATTAATTTTGCTCCTAAAGCAGAAGCTGAAAAACCGTGACCTATACTTAACAAAACTTTAGACATTTCTTGGTCCTTTGAGTTTTGCAATTGCCCAATCTGCAGCATCTCTAACAACTGGATCTAAATCAGATTGTAATCTTTTTGCACTATTAATTAATTCATTATTACCAGAATTACCGATCGCATATAATACATTTCTGACAAAACGATTTCTTCCAATTCTTTTAATTGGGTTTTTTGAGAAGAGTTGGCGAAAAGCTTTATCATCTAAGTTTACTAATTCAGCTAACTTTGGAGCCTTTAGCTCAGATCTTGCATGATACCCAATTTCATTTGCTTCTTGAGCAAACTTATTCCAAGGACAAACAGCTAAACAATCATCACAGCCATAAATATGATTTCCTAATTTATCCCTTAGATTTAAATCAACTGGACCTGCGTGTTCAATTGTTAAATATGAAATACATTTTCTAGCATCTAGCTCATATGGAGAAGGAAATGCAGATGTTGGGCAAATATCTAAACATGCACTACAAGAACCACAATTATCATCTTCAGAAATATCTTTTGGTAAATCTAAAGTAGTAAAAATTGACCCTAAGAAAAACCAGCTGCCTAATTCACGTGACACTAAATTTGTATGCTTACCTTGCCAACCAATTCCTGCAGCAGCGCCTAATGGCTTTTCCATCACTGGAGCAGTATCAACAAAAACTTTAATTTGTGTATCATTTTCCTGTTGAATTAACCACCGGCCAAGTCTTTTTAACTTTTTTTTAATTAACTCATGATAATCTCTGTTTTGAGCATATACAGATATCGCACCACGGTTTTTATGACTCAAAATCTCTAAAGGGTTATGACTTGGAGAATAATTATCAGCTAACATTATAACAGATTTAGCCTCTGGCCAAAGAGCCTCAGGATTGCCCCTCCACTCAATCCGTTCCGCCATCCATTCCATACTGCCATGATGGTTTTTTTTTATAAAACTATTTAAATTTGAGGCTGCATTTGGAATATCTGAGGGTGCACATATACGCATCATAGAAAAACCAACTTCTTGAGATTGCTTCAACAATAGTTTTTTTAATGTATTATTCAAAAATCAAGATCCGAATAATGCTGTGGCTGAGGAAAGCCAGAAATTTGATCTGCTAATAAACTTCTAAATGCAGGCCTACATTTAATTTTAGCATACCAGTCTTTTACAGTTGCAGATCTATTCCAATCAACATCAGAAATATAATCTATACATGAAATTTGCGCTGCAGCTGAAAAATCAGCCATACTCATTGTATTTCCTGCAAGCCACCTTCGATTATCTAACAGTTCGGCCATATAATCTAAATGAAATTTGATTTGCTTTGCACCCTTTTTAACATTTTGACTGTCAGGGTATCCTATGCCTTTGATTTTTTTCATCATACGTTCACCCAATAAATTTTGCGTAACTTCTTTATAAAATGAGTCATCAAACCAATTAACAATTCTTCTTACTTCAGCCCTTTCTTCTAAGTTATTTGGCATGAGTGGGTAATCAGGATACTTTTCTTCTAAATATTCACATATCGAGTTACTTTCGCAAAAAGTATAACTATTTATTCGTAAAATCGGAACGCGTCCAGCAGGGTTTAATCTTAAAAATTCAGAACTTGGCTCCCAATATCTTTCTTCGATTAATTCAACTTCTATTTTTTTTTCCGCAAGAACTAATCGAACTTTTCGTGAAAATGGTGACAAAGGATAATGGTATAAACGGTGCATAATTATATTCACTTTAAAACAATTAAATAATTAGTGCCAAGAAAAAATGAAAACTGCAACCATCTAAAGAGCAACAAAACTGTTTTGTTGAAAACATGAAAATTCGCAAAGAAATTACTCAATACCTTCATCGACTTAATAATATAATTATAAAGTCGATGAGAATTAATTTTTAAAATTTATGAAAATTTATTCTTTATGCCAATTTTTTATCATCTTCGTAAGTTAAGGGATACGGAATATGAACCAGCATTTCTTTTGGACAAATCTGCACAAAATTATTTAACTCTTCGTCCCATCTATTGAGTATTTGTGCCGCTTTTGGGCTTTTTGTTTCTCTTAAATGCTCTTTTATTAATGATTTAAGCTGATCTTCCCATTCTAAAACACTAACAGGAACTGTTACAATACTTTCCATATTTGCACGAGATTTAAATTGGTTTAACGGATCATAGACATATGCCATTCCACCTGTCATGCCTGCTCCAAAGTTTGCACCAGTATCGCCCAAAATAACAGTAATACCGCCTGTCATATATTCACAACCATTTGACCCACAACCTTCAACTACAACTGAAGCACCTGAATTTCGCACACAAAATCTCTCGCCCGCTCGGCCATTTGCAAACAACTTTCCTGCAGTTGCTCCATATAAAACAGTGTTTCCAATAATAGTATTATCCGATGGTATAAGTGGGCTTGCTAGTGGTGGTCGAACAACTATCTTACCACCTGATAATCCTTTTCCTACATAATCATTTGCATCACCAGATACTTCTAATTTCAGCCCTGGTGCTGCAAAAGCACCCAAAGACTGACCGGCGGATCCTGTTAACCTAATTGTTAAATGATCCTCTAATAAATCATTTCTCATTCCAAATTTCTTTACAATTTTCGATGAAACACGCGTTCCAATTGTACGCGCAGTATTTTGAACTGCGTACGATAACTGCATTTTCTCACCATGTAGAAAGAACGGTTCAGCATCCTTTAATATAGCCGCATCTAATGTATCAGGTACAGATTGCCTCGCTCTATCCCGATCATATTTAATATCAGATGCACCATCTACAGTCACAAGCATAGGGTTTAAATCCAAGTCATCCAAATAATCATTACCACGGCTTACCTGTGCCAACATATCCGCTCGACCTATAGCTTCGTCCATAGATCTCAAACCAAGGCTTGCAAGTACTTCTCTCACTTCTTGTGCATAGAAAGTTATTAGGTTCACTACTTTATCTGCAGTACCTGTAAATTTTTTACGCAATTCTTCATCTTGAACACACACACCAACGGGACATGTATTAGATTGACACTGACGAACCATTATACAGCCCATAGCTATTAATGCAGCAGTTCCAATTCCATATTCTTCCGCACCAAGCATTGCTGCCATCACAATATCACGGCCTGTGCGCAACCCACCGTCTGTTCTTAAAGTGACACGATCTCTCAAATTATTCATTGCCAAGACCTGGTGTGCTTCAGATAATCCCATTTCCCAAGGCAAACCTGCATATTTAATTGATGTAGCAGGAGATGCTCCAGTACCACCGTTATGACCAGAAATTAAGATCACATCTGCCATTGCCTTTGCAACACCTGCAGCTATTGTTCCAACTCCAGAAGACGCCACTAACTTTACGGTTACTTTCGCTCTTGGGTTAATTTGCTTTAAATCATAAATAAGTTGAGCTAGATCTTCTATTGAATAGATATCATGGTGTGGCGGAGGAGAAATTAATGTTACACCCTTTGTTGAGTGCCTTAATCGCGCTATTAAATCAGTGACTTTTATACCAGGCAACTGACCACCTTCACCAGGTTTAGCTCCTTGTGCTACTTTTATTTCCAACTCTTCACATTGATTTAAATATTCCGCAGTTACACCAAATCGACCAGACGCAACTTGTTTAATCTTGGCTGAGGGGTTGTCACCATTTGCCTCTGGGTGAAAATGCGCTGGATCTTCACCACCTTCACCACTATCAGATTTTGCTCCAATTCTATTCATAGCTACATTCAATGTTTTGTGAGCTTCCGGACTCAATGCACCTAAAGACATTCCTGGTGTTACAAATCTTTTCCGAATAGAAGTTATACTTTCCACTTCTTCAACAGGTATTGGTTTTGAAACAGCTTTAAAATCCATTAAGTCGCGTAAAGCAATTGGAGGCGCTGATTGTAATTTTGCACTATATTGCTTCCAAATATCATACGAAGCCCTATCGCATGCAGTTTGCAACATATGCATTGTTTGAGCTTCCCACGCATGCTTTTCACCAGATCTTCGTGCTTTATAAAATCCACCGATCGGAAGAATATCAGTTCCTTGCAACCATCCTTTTGCATGTACATCAACAATCTTTTGTTGTATTCCTATAAGCCCTATTCCAGAAATACGACTCGTCATTCCGGGGAAAAATTCAGCCACTAGCGCTCGTGATAGGCCAACTGCTTCAAAGTTTAAACCGCCTCTATAAGATGAAATTACTGAAATCCCCATCTTCGCCATTATTTTCAAAAGACCTTGATTTATCGCTTCTTTATAGCGCGCCATCGCGACTTCAAGTGTGCAGTTTAAGAGGCCTCTATCAACTCTATCAGCCAAACTATCTTGAGCTAAATAAGCATTTACAGTCGTAGCGCCAGAGCCAATTAATACTGCAAAATAATGTGGATCAATACACTCAGCAGATTGTACATTTAACGAACAAAAAGTTCTTAAGCCAACCCGTGTTAATCCAGAATGAACTGCACTAGTTGCTAAAATCATTGGCATAGGGATACGAGTATCCGATTGTTCTTTATCTGTTAAAACAATTTGACCAGCACCAGATCTAACAGCATCTTCAGCCTCTTCTCTGATGCGCTGCAATCCATTCTGTAGTCCATTTGTGTCACCATGCTGAAATGTACAATCAATAGAGGTAACGCTCGATCCAAACCTCTCAACTAATGCAGAAAATTGACTATTAGTAACAAAAGGTGACTTTAGAGATAATACTTCTGTTAATGAATTATTATCATCTAATACGTTTCCTAAATTTCCAAATCTAGTTTTTAAGCTCATTACACCAAATTCTCGAAGACTATCTATTGGTGGATTTGTTACTTGACTAAAATTTTGACGGAAAAAATGACTAAGTGGACGGTATATTTCCGACAGCACAGCAGACGGAGTATCATCACCCATTGAAGCTAACGTTTCTTTGCCGTCTTCAGCCATTGGATGCAATATCATTTCTAGCTCTTCGACTGAATATCCTGCTGCAACTTGTCGAGATCGCAGTGCGTCACCAGAAAAGTTTATGACTTCTTTTTTGTTGGAGGTAATATCATCTAAATCTATAACAGATTTAACAAATGTTTTAAAATCACGGCTCTGCGATAGTTCATCCTTCATTTCTTCATCATGCAATAAACGGCCTTCAGACATATTAACTGCAATTAACTGACCGGGGCCTAATGCGCCTTTTTCTCTAACATTTAGCTCGTCAATGGGAACCATTCCGGCTTCTGAACCTGCAATTAATATATTATCACCTGTAATTACGTATCTCATTGGTCGAAGACCGCTACGATCAAGTCCTGCACATACCCATTTACCATCAGTCATAGCTAATGCTGCTGGACCATCCCAAGGCTCCATTACTGAATTGCAATATTCATACATTGCCTTCCAATCATCCTTAACATTAATGGAGTTTACAGCTTCAGGAACAAGCATAGTCTTTGCCATAGGAGCAGACCTACCCGCTCGAACGATCGTTTCAAATACAGCATCCAAAGCTGCTGAGTCAGATGACCCTGATGGAACTATTGGTTTTATATCTTCACCACACTCACCAAAGTTTCTTGAAATCATCCGAATTTCATGAGACTTCATCCAATTAACATTTCCTTTTAAAGTGTTAATTTCTCCATTATGAGCAAGCATTCTAAATGGCTGAGCTAACCACCATTGAGGGAATGTATTAGTTGAGTATCTTTGATGATATATTGCAAATGCTGAGATAAAACGCTCATCCATTAAATCTGGATAAAATACTGCTACTTGTTCAGCAAGCATCATTCCTTTGTAAATAATTGATCTGCAAGATAATGAACAAACATAAAAATCTTTTATTTGCGCTGAGGTTACTGCTTTTTCAATTCTCCGTCTTATAATATAAAGATCACGTTCAAACTTCTCTTCATCTGAACCTTGGGAATTAGAGATAAGTATTTGTTCAATTTCTGGCCTAGTAGTGTTTGCTTTTTCGCCCAAGCATGAAATATCTACAGGAACGTGTCTCCAGCCATAGATATAATATCCCATCTTTAACACTTCAGACTCAACTATCGTTCTACAAGTTTCCTGTGCACCAAAATCAGTTCGCGGCAAAAATATCTGTCCAACAGCCAATAATTGATCTTTTCGCGGATTATGACCCGTTCTCTCTACCTGGTCGTAGAAAAAATCTATTGGTATTTGCAAATGAATTCCTGCGCCATCTCCAGTTTTACCATCTGCATCTACTGCACCCCTATGCCAAACAGCCCTTAAAGCAGCAATTCCATTATCAACAACTTTACGCGACTTTTTTCCTTCAATTGATACAACAAGACCTACACCACATGAGCTGTGTTCTTCTTCTTCTGCATACATGCCTTGATTGCTTAGAAATGCTCTTTTAGCTTCTTCTTTTGCTTTCCAATTCTTATCAATTTTTGTCATTCTATTTACTTTCAATTGAGCTTTTCTGGCTTTAATCTATTTTTTCAAATCTTATTCTGCAGCTACTAATGTCTGACTGTTCAAAAAAGCCAGAATACTATCAGCGGCTTCTCTTCCATCTCGAATTGCCCATACCACTAGTGAGGCGCCCCGCACTATATCTCCGGCTGCGTATACCCCATCTAGCGATGTTGCATGTGTGTGGAAATCTGTCTTTATTGTTCCCCAACGTGTTATCTCAAGTTCAGGCGTGTCCCATAACGTAGGTAAATCTTCAGGATTGAACCCAAGTGCTTTAATAACAAGGTCTGCATCCTCAGTATATTCTGCTCCAACGATTTCTTCTGGACTTTGCCTACCTGAAGAATCTGGCGCACCTAATCTCATCTTGGAAACAATAACACCATTTACCTCACCCTCACCCACAAAACCTTTTGGTGCAGATAACCATACAAATTCAACACCTTCTTCCTCAGCATTTTGAGTTTCGCGTTGTGATCCTGGCATATTTTTCTTATCACGTCGGTAAAGACATTTAACAGATTTTGCACCTTGGCGAATTGCTGTTCTGACACAATCCATGGCAGTATCACCCCCGCCAATTACAACAACACGTTTTCCTTCGGCATTAAGTTCTCCACTATCTATTTCAGGAACATAATCACCCATATTTGATCTATTTGATGCTGTTAAATAATCTAGTGCCTTTACAATACCATTATTCGAAGAACCGATGCCTGATAGTTCGCGAGCTTTATAAACTCCAGTTCCTATCAAAACTGCATCGTGTTTGGAGCGAATGTCATTAAATGAGATATCAATTCCAATATTTGTATTTAATTCAAAATTTACGCCGCCTTCAGAAAGAAGACTATTGCGACGCATAACAACATCTTTTTCTAATTTAAACCCTGGTATTCCATAAGTAAGTAACCCTCCAGCACGGTCATAACGGTCATATACAGTGACTTGAATCCCCATCTTACGCAAACGATCAGCAGCCGCCAATCCAGCTGGCCCTGCACCTATAATTGCAACACTTTCATTGCGTTCTTCTTTTGGGACAACCGCCTTAACCCAGCCTTTTTCCCATGCAGTATCTGTTATATATTTTTCAACAGATCCAATTGTTACCGTTTCGTGACCCGATTGTTCAATAACACAATTACCTTCACACAAACGATCTTGAGGGCAAATACGTCCACAAATCTCAGGAAATGTATTTGTATCCTGACTTAATTGATATGCCTCCTCTAATCTACCCTCTGCAGTAAGCCTAAGCCAATCAGGAATATTATTGTGTAATGGACAATGCGTTTGACAAAAAGGCACCCCGCATTGGCTACATCTACTAGATTGTTCTTCAGCCTTTTCAGCTGCAAACTCTTGATATACCTCATTATAGTCTTTGCTGCGAATTTTTGGTATGCGTTTTGTAGGCATATCACGACTTACGTCCACAAACTTCAGCATTTTATTAATAGCCATTTACTAGTCTCCGGTATTATCAAGAATGTGCACATATACATAAAGAAAAATAGAAAGAAAAGTAACTTATGCTGACCTATAATTAAAAATCTGCAAAATTTATTGAGTTTTTCAAAAATAAATGCGAGTAATAGGTCAGTAAGTAATCCCTATTTAGAGAATTCCATTTTTAATCAAACACTTTTAAAATTCATTAAACGAATCAAAGAAACCCGATGTCATTATATTATATTTTACTTTTATCTATTATTCAGGGTCTCACTGAATTTTTACCAGTCTCCTCATCGGGACATCTTGCATTACTTCCACAGATAACGGGATCCAAAGATCAAGGGCAATTTATTGATGTGGCTGTTCATTTGGGAACATTAATCGCCGTTATTTTGTATTTTTGGATAGACGTAAAATTAGCATTCTTTGGGTTTTTTAGATTATTCGTTGGAGACTTCACAAGTAAGGGATCAAAACTAGCTCTTCTACTTATACTGGCTACACTTCCTGTTATTGTGTGTGGATTAATTTTAAAATTAACAGGATATAATGAAATAATAAGATCCATGCGTGCTATTGGATGGGCGATGCTTGTGTTTGGTATTCTATTATATTTTGTCGACCAGAATTCAGAACAGACTAGAAATAAAGACGATTGGGGGTTTCGGGATGCTTATAAAATAGGTCTATGGCAAGCAATTGCTTTAATACCGGGTGCATCACGATCAGGAATGACAATTATTGGAGCAAGGCGTCTTGGTTTTAATCGTATAGATAGCGCAAATATATCTATGCTTATGTCTATACCAACGATATTAGCTTCCGGCGCTTTACTGGGATCAGAAGTTTATTTTAATGCAGATTGGCAATCTGCAAGAATTGGCCTTATTGCAGCATTTTTTTCATTCTGTGCTGGGCTTCTGGCTTTAAATATAATGATGAAAATGCTTAAATCTATAAGCTATACACCCTATGTAGTTTATAGAATTATTCTTGGGATTATTATTTTATGGATTTCGTATACCTAGGAATCAAGGTCTCTAGCAGCTTCAGTTAACTCAGTGTATTGGCCATAAGGTCTATGTCTATATAAATACTCCTCAAGTATTGTTTCCATTGCAGTTGGAGTCATATCTAAGTTTTTAAAACTCATTTTATTTTTTGATACTACGTTATCTTTTTTTAAAGAAATTACTTGATCCCGTGTTAGTATATTGTTTGTAAAAAGCCCTAAAGAAAATTTCTGTAAAGCATCAAAAAAACTACCCTGCATTGAAGCTGCAAAAAACGGAATATTCATTATAATTCGTCTTCGCCTGATAATTTTCATAAGCTTTATCATTAATTCTTTAAAGCTAGCGACTTCAGGTCCACCTAATTCATATATCCCACGCTTTGCCTGGCCTAACACGCCCTTTACAGCTACTGAAGCTATATCATCTACATACACTGGTTGGAATTTAGTATCAGCTCCTACTAATGGTATTACTGGTGATAATTTCGCCATAGTTGCAAATCTATTGAAGAACTGATCTTCCGCTCCAAATACAATTGACGGTCTTATAATTATAGCATTTTTAAATGACGCTTTTACCTTTGCTTCGCCCTCTGCTTTTGATTTTAAGTATTTACTTTGACTATCAATATCAGCTCCAATTGCAGAAAAATGCACAAAAGTTTTTACACCACAATCAGCTGCTATTTTTGCAACTTGACCGGCTCCGTATGCTTGTAAATCTGTAAATTTCTGCTTACTTGTTTCATTCAGAATTCCAACACAATTTACTACTGCATCAGAACCCAATATAGCTGCCCGTGTCGAATTCTTATCACGAATATTGGCTAATATTGGCTCAACTTGCCCAACATCACCATATGTTTTTACAAATAGTGCTTCGTTTGGACGTCTTACAGCTATTCTTACACGCCAACCTTCTTTTGCCATTCTCTGCGCAACATATCGGCCTACAAACCCAGATCCACCAAAAATAGTAACTAATTTAGGGGCATTAGACATACATAGTCTCCATTAAAAATTTTACATAGACCTACAGAGCAGAAGACATCTCTTCAAGACTGAATTGTTAATTATATTGATATTAAATTTAGTTACTTTACTTTTAAAGATCTCTATCATTATTTTAAAATGAAACAATATTAATTAGGAATAATATGAAACCAAAAACTTTCAAACAGGACAAGCTTGGCAAAACAATTTTAATAATTTCAATAGTATTTGTTATTTTATTTATAGCGATGCTGGTTTTTAAATGGTTCAATAACCCAGAAATGTTCTTACCAATATTTAGTTGATTACTTGTTTCGGAAAAAACCGTCTACTAAAATCATGTGTGGAACTGTTAGCGCAGCTAAACCTATAAAAACAACTCGAATAATATTAGTATTAAAATCACCGCTATCAAAAGCATATAAAGCTATAACACCTAGAGCCCAACTCGATAATGTCAGAATTGAAGCCTGAGTTATTATTGTTTTAGGACTAGTTTCAACTTTCAATTCTTTCCATATCTTTCGAACATGCCTAGCAGTATGTACAAAACAGAAATAAATAGCGAAACCAAGAAGGGGCGGGAATATAATTACTATCAGCCATAAAATAGCTAATTCAAGAAACCTTAATATTAATGACCGCGCTTTAAATATTAAAATAAAATATAATGCAGTAAAAAACGAAATGCCATAAAACATATAGACCGAAACTTGTATTGGAAGGCTTGAGTTACCTTCTGTAAGCATGTCAAATAGTGGAATTACTTCATCAACATGAAAGTAAACAATACCAAATACAACTATACCTCCATGACAAATCATTTGTAAAAAAAACAATAAGCTTGTTTTTGAATTCGCATCACCCCAGCCAAAATGCACCATTGAAATAATTAAAAAAAGTGAAAGTGAAAGTGCTGAAAATTTATACCAGATCAACACAACGACCACACTGCAAAGTAAATATAAAAATAAAAACTGCAGAACAGAAGTAAAGCTTCTTCCTGCGCCTAGATGCATTGCAATAGAGCCATCAAGCGCGCCATGTGGCAAGCCAATCAATACAATCAACAACAAAGCAATTACACTTAAATGATCCAATATTGCGCCATCTACCATTTTGGATTGGTACCTTTAAGAATTTCAAAAGTTGCTTTCATAAAAGGAATCTTTGGCATGGCGAATATCACTTTTAACCATAACTTAAAATTTGCTTCACCACTTAAAAATTTTGCAAACTCATCACCAGATAAATTTCCAGCCATTCTGGTAAAAATTTGAGGTGCAATAAGTGGGTTTATTCTCAAAACTTTTATAAATATACGATCCATAATTAATTCAAATTTTGTATGTGGCGAACTAACTTTAAGCTTTTTTATATTTTTTGACGAAGTAATAATTTCATCTATTTGTTTTTGAATAAAGCTAAATGCATAACCACTTGATGGCCTTATAGCTCCACCATTTCCACCAATACCTTCATATGATGGATTTCTTTTTTCAAATATACCCAAAGGTATGATACCCTTTTCTTTGCGTAATATTGTATAATTATTAATGGATATTATTTCATTAAGATAAGTTTTAATTGCATTATCATAAAATTCAGAAGGCGCTTTTTTTGGGCTAAACAATGTAGATTCAACAAGTGCTTGACGCTTTGAAAACGGTAAAAAATAAATAAAATGCATGCCTAAACTTTGGTCACATCTAAAGTCCATTAACACTGCTGTAGTATCATCAAACACATCTTTTTCTGTTTGAATTTCGTGCCCAACAAAATGTTGGAGCATGTTATTAATTGGTACTTTTGGTGGTCTACTATCAATAATTTGAGATTTATATTTTTTAGTGAATTTATCTTTGAATTTTATATCATTATTAATTGCTTTTTTTTTGCAGTCGTCAGTCCAATCATTTCTATTAATTGCAGTGTATGGAAAAACTTCAGTAGAGTGAATTATTGATTTATTTTCACTAATTATTTTCCACTTATACCAACATTTACGCGAAATTGG
>FZLS01000043.1 GCA_900197625.1 Rhodobacteraceae bacterium Water-Bin34
TTGAGACTTGGCAAAATAAAGTTATTAATCAAGATACTTTTGAAATAGGATATGCAAATAACTTTTGCAAACAAGTGAGAATACAACAGCTTAGAAAAGGAATGGCGTTCGACTTTCCTATTGATAAAATATTTGGATTAAATTTAGATCTAGATATAAGAACTAGAGACTCTATTGTGTATGAATGTACATTAAAAGATGCTTACCCCACAACAATGAGCGCAATTGAATTTAACAATGATCAAGACGGCCTAGTGAGGCTTTCTGTCCAGCTTTCATATACAAACTGGACATCAAAATAATAAGGATGATTAAATCATGGCACTACCTAAACTAAATGACTTACCATCGTATAGTCTTACTATACCATCGTCAAAAAGAAAGGTTAACTTTAGACCTTTCTTAGTTAAAGAACAAAAAATATTATTAATGGCTATGGAGTCTCAAGATAATGATCAGATACTTAAAGCAATAAGTGATACATTAAAGTCATGTATAGAAGAAGAATTAACAGATAGAGAGTTAGCAACGTTTGATATTGAATATTTATTCACTCAGATTAGATCTAAGTCTGTAGGTGAAACTACTAAACTTAATTTAATGTGCTCGTCATGTAAAACCAATAATGAAGTGCAAGTAAATTTATCTGAAATTAATGTAGAGTTAACACAAGATACAATTATCAAGTTAAACGACACATATTTTCTAGAAATGAGATATCCATCTTATTATGATGTGTCTAAGATTGAAGCAAAAGATAACTCTACTACAGATGAAATTATGCAACTATGTAAGCTTTGTATGAGTAAAATTCTAACAGATGATGAGCAGATAGATGTTTTACAAGAAAGCGATGAAGAACTTCAAAGCTTTATAGAGTCATTAACAACTGATCAATTTGATAAGATAGTCACCTTTGTTATGAATTTACCTAAACTGACAAAAAGGGTTAGTTTTAAATGTAGTGATTGTGAAACAGATAACGAAATTGTAGTAGAAGGATTACAGAATTTTTTGTCCTAAACCTCTCTCATGAGTCTCTAGTTAATTACTATCAAGTTAATTATCAGTTAGTGCAAAATCATAAATACTCCTTAACAGATGTAGAAATGATGATGCCGTGGGAGAGAGAAATATACGTTTCGTTATTAGTTGACCAAGTAAAAGAAGAGAAACAAGCAAGAGAACAACAACAATATGGCTAGTTTACAAGAAGTAACCCAAGAGTTACAAACCCAGACTAAATCAATTGATAGCCTAATATCGGTTATTGAGAATCAGATCAACCAAGAAAAAGCTAGAGCTGGAGATGAACTTGAAGCTAGGCTTAAAGCTGGTAGATCTACAGGGTCTAGATCAGGTCCCACTACCTTTAAAGGTGGTCTAGTAGATGCTGTAAAGGGAGATCTCGGTATTGGGTTTATGGGTAACCTCTTAAGATGGGGTATGGGTGGTTTAACTGGTGCATTAGGTGCATTGGGAGTTGGTGGATTTGCAGCAACTTTAGTTCCAAGACTCGGTGCGATATTAGGAAGATTAATAACACGAGGTCCTTTAGGAGCTGCTTTACTGTTGTTCGGAGAAGACTTGTTTACAAAAGCGTTTGATTTTACTGGATTATCTGATCACATTGAAATTGGTGTAGAAGACAAAAAACTATATGCCGCTTCTCTATCTAAAGCTATTGGTAGTGGGTTAATTGCAGGTATTTTTAATAAAAAACTAGGACTAGCTGTCTTTATAGGATCCCTTTTAGGTGATGGTATAAAAGGATTGTTTAGTGATGAGTCTTTAAAAGAAAACTTTATATCAGGATTCGGACTTAACTTTAGTAAAGATCAATTTATAACATACGGAAGTTTATTCGCAGCTTTCTTTGCGCCAAGCTTAATAAGAGGAGCTCTTAGTGGTGCTTTAGGTTTAGGAGCAGCAGCAATAGGTAGAGGAGGTCCTCCTGGAACAGGTGGAGCAGGATCAAGCAAAGCTAAGACAGGATTCTTAAAGGGATTTAAACCTAAAGGATTTAAAGGATTAGGTTGGGCTGGTATGTTAATGTTTACTGGCTCTTTACTAGCTGATTATGTCGGAGAGCAAACAGGTAGTCAAACAGCTAGTGATTTACTTAACATTGCTGTTACAGGTGGATCGTTAGCTCTTATGTTAGGTACCGGACCTCTTGGTATAGCAGCTGCAATAGCAGCTATGGCTGTTCACGGGATTATACTTGCAAAAAACCATATCGATAGAAAACGTGCTGAGATGGATGCTGAATTTAAAAAGCAAGTAGAATTACGTAAATTAGAATTATTGGAAATGGATCCACACACAGTAGTAGCATCTGCTATGGATTTAGCTCAGAGAGCTGCAATGAATGCTGCAGCTGGTAAGCGGGACGGTGCAAATAGCCAGGCAGCTATTGAAGAAGAAGCTCTTATGGAATTTTACAAAGATGATCCTAAGATGTTAGATAAATTGTTCTTACAAGAGGAAAGAAGCACTCTTTTAGCAGAATACAACCAAGCTAAACTTGTTGGAGTACCTGGTGAAATAACGAGAACAGGTGCTGCATTAAGAGCTTTCTTTAAAGAAAATGCAGAGTTAATGGGCATTCCGAGTTCTGAAATTAGAAAGTTTAATAATGAGTTCAATAATCTAACTTCTATTCCGAAAGCACCTCCTGGGCAAACAACAGGTACGTTTTTATCTATACCTACTGAACCTAAACTATCTGATTATCAATCTTGGTGGAAAGGTGAACGTAAAGAGAATTATGATTTTAATAAAGCTTTAAATCAGTATCGTATGGAGATGGATGCTCTTATGCCTCCTCCACAAATTCAATCTGGAATGGGAATGGGTGGCGGTTTTGTTGCTAATGATAACCGTGTTAGCAATAGTGGCTCAGTAGTATATCAACAAAGTACTACCACCCAAGATGTTCTCCGAGGTGGTAGCAGTCCGTTTAGTGATATAGCTGGATACGGATTAATCCGTTAGTCGTCAGCTGCTAACTTAGCAAAGTACGACATAGTATCATCCTCATCAAGAGCAGTATTCTCTGCTGTTGCCATAGGTGCAGGAGCAGCCATAGGAGCAACTGCTGCAGGAGCAGTAGCCTGAGGAGCCACATAAGGCGTAGAAGTATCCAATGATACCTCTTCACGTACAGTACGTGGTGCACTCTCACCTAATACAAGAGCCAGACGAGACTTAAGCTCATCATATGTCTTATAGTTCTTAGGATCAGTCCATTCAGTACAATCGTGTTGCTTATTGTAGATAGCTTCTAGCTGATCATCATCGCCAGCTACTTGAGCAGGAGACTTAAAGCTAGACGCATCGTAGTTAGGGTAACCCTCTACCTTACGAATCTTAATCGTAAAGTCAGCACCTTGCCACATATCAAATGGATTCACAGGAGCCTCGTCAGGGAACTGAGGCTGCATAGAGTCCATAATCTTATCAAAGATCTTCTTACCAAAGCGATATAGTTTCACTTGGCCTTCGTTCTCTGGAGCAGATGGATCAGAGACAATAAGTACATTAGCAATGTAACGTAAGTTCCGTTTGCGCTCGCGTACAATACGCTTGGCTTCTTCGGAACCATCTTCGTTCCATAACTTACTATTGCTCTCTGATAGAGGATCAGCCTGACCAATAGATGTAAGAGACTTCTCTACATACCATTGACCGGTTGGTCCTTTAAAGAAATGATCCCAGTAGCGTACCCAAGGCGTAGGAGCCTCAGCGTCACCAGGAAGAAAACGAACTACAGCATATCCATTGCCAGCTTTATCTCGTGTAGGCTGCCAAAAGCGCTCGTCATTTCGATTATCGGTTTTAGTTTGTTCGCCTGGACCGCTACTAGCAGCTTCTACTAGCTTAGATAGGTCGGTGCGATTAGTTTTTAGTGCTGCAAAACTCATATATATTTTCCTTGTATGTTACAGTATATTTTTGTGTATGTTTTATCCACTTGATCATTATATAGACTTATTTATTATAAGTCAACTGGCAATGTGTTACCTCGTGGAAGATAATTAAGATTCATTGCCTCAACCTCAATCTTCTCTTTTATAGACCCAGAGACATACTTACGTATATCTTCCAGATCCAATTCTATATCCTCACAGATATGAATGATTGCGTCCATGTAGCTATACCGGTGCTCTCTTACCTTTACCTCTACCATTTTTGCGAACTTGTTTTTTGTTAGGAACTGCTCTTTTGCCATTTACCTCATTGTCCATTTCAATTGTATAGACACCTATGTCAGGGTACATTACACCCACACTACGCTTAGGAGTGCCATCTTTATTGTATGCCATTACGACACATTTAAATTTAGTTTTAAATTGACGCTCTTCACCATAGTACATATCTCTATAGACACCATCGCGTAGATAAGCTTGCAAGTTATGTAAATAGCCTTGCTGTACCAGGTACTCAGATGCTTGACCCTTTTCTTTAGAGTTCTTCCAGCTTCTCATACCAGATAACTTATCTTTAGCATTCTTAATCCAACCACGAACATTCTTCACAGAGAAGATATCATCATCAGGTAGATTACGAACAGTTTCATGAATAGATAACTGAGCAGCTGGCTTCTTAGCTTCACGTGCTTTAGTAATACGTTCTACTAGTACAGCTTTCTGCTCATCGGTTAGTTTACGTTTTTTACGAATCTTCTTCATTCACATCTCCATCATATATACCTTATTATAGTCTCTTTTTATAATAAGTGCAACTGTTATATTTCTTGATCGTATTCGTATATTTCGTATTCACCAGAAGCATCTCTTTTCGCTTTGATCATTCTTTGCTCAATCAAAGCTAGAATAGTATGCTCAATGATTTGTTCCATTTTCATAGTAGCGTAATTTTTACCTATCATGAAAGCGGAAATGGATACCCCTATAAGAAGTATCCACTGAACTGATGTTATTGTTTCAAACATTTACGCTCCAATTTAAAATGTTATTTATCTACGAAAATGAAACCACATTCTCGACACGGAATGCTCTGTAATCATCCTTATTAACATCCCAAGCAACAATAACTGCTTCATTAACAGCACGAACCTTCTTCTGAGATAGAGGGTCCTTTGTAGCTTTAGGTAAAGCAGTCTCCATAAGCGTACAGCTCATATCACGTTCTTCACCATTAATCTTTTTAAATACAACTCTACAAACCTGAGCTTGTAGTTGTTCAATCATTTCATTACGAGTCATCATCTCTTTTTCCCTTTTGATTCATTCATTCGTACAGCAGTCATTGCCACACTAATTCGTTCTATTGCATTAGACAATCGAGTAAGCTCTTTACTTTGCTTATCAATAATCATTTCTAGTATTTGAAACTTCTGTTGAGTATCAATATCCACTTTCACTCCTTCCATAAAATAAAACTATATTAATCTGCGCCTTGGTTCTTTGACGATAATGTCTGGCAAAGTTTAGGTCCGGTTCCCTCATTTGCAAGACGCAGGTTAATATAGTTTTCGTGGGAGAGGTTTACTGCAGAACCTCTCCCCTTATCTGCATTATCGTTAGCAGCTAACGTCCGGGTTTCCATTCGGTACCGGCTGTCTATACCCACCCATCAGAACTTGTACACAGTTTGATAGGATTATCGTAACGACTAGTTAATTCCAGTCGTTATCGAATCTCGTAGTCTCATGATACACTTCACCATAATATTCCTGAGCATACTTAGATGCATCAGTATAATGAAACTCTTCTTTACGAAGCATGGACTTATCTGCGCGTTTAGCTTTCGCTTGACGCTGCTGCTTTTTCATAAACGCAGCTTGTTCTTTTGCTTGCTTCTTAGCAAACTTAGCAGCTTCCTTTCTTTGAAATTCAGCATGCTCGATACGAAGTTGTTCAACAAATGTCATAATATATTTTCCTCTTTATTTAACCTATTATAGTCTCTTTCGAAACAAAGTGCAACTGTTATTTTCATTATAACCGATCTTTTTTTACCCAACCACCGTCTTCAAGCTTCTTGATAAATGATCCTACATCATCTTTAGAGATAGTAATATCACTCCTATAGCAGTTATTAGCATACTCAATTATATGCCATGTACCAGCATAGTTCTCAGCAACAGAAAAGACTTTACTATCACCATACTTTTCATTCCTGTAAATCATCCCCAGTCCTTCCAGTCCATATTGACAGTTTCATTATAGTAAAAACCAGCACGATACTCAAGCACTTCTTCCTCTGTCATATCAGATTCTTCTATACGATCAGAAGTAATAGAATCAGCAGAGTAATAATGAGGATTGTGCCCTCGACGATAATAACTATCAGCCGATCCACGATCAAAAGGACCTCCATGGCGGACTGTTTCAGATATTCCGAAGGTTACGTCTAGCGTAACTCCTTCGAAAGTGAATAGCTCAGTCTTTTTCATTACAAAACTTCTCCTGTAATTACGTTAACAACTTTAGCATCTGAACCAAAAGCTGCTTGAGCCATCATACGCTCTTCGTTCTTATCTTCTTCTGAACGATTAGCCTGAGCAAACATATATTCTTTTAAGAATGCAGTCTGCTCGATCTTACGAGTATTCTCAGAAAGCTCAACTTGGAAATCAGCAATTAAACCTAACGTAGCAAAGTCTGTTACCATATCAAGAAAAGGAACCTTGTCGTTAGATACCCAACGAACTACATCACCATCCATATATGCTCCAGCAAAGTTCTCGATGATCTTTTCTGCTGTGTAACCTGTTTCAAAATTTTCCATGTTCTTTTCTCCTTAATATACCTTATTATAGGACCCTTTCGTACTAAGTGCAACTAAAAAAGGGCTTTTTCTCAAAAAAGGTTTCCAATGAAATCAAGGAGTTATAAATAAAAGTAAAAATAGGTGTAATATGAGTGATATGTTTGACTTCGGATTCACAGCAGTTGATGAAGATGAATTAGAAGCAGTACAAAAGGTATCAGAGACAGCAACGTCTACTGAGGAAAAATTGAATAGTTTATATAATGCTATTATACCATTGCTGAATAATCTCAAAGCAAATCCAGAGAAAGATTACATTCTCTGGCCAAATCGTTTAGCTAAGGTTGAACAGTTTGAGGATCACTTACAGAAGATCTATAAAGGTTAGATATTCCATTCCGTTTCATCTTCTATAGCATGATTAACATACTGGAAATAATCTCTGTTCTCATCATTCATATGAGCAAAGTATATATTAGCTCTACGCAATAGTTCGAGAAGCTCTTCAGAAGGTGGTATATGAGCTCTTGGATCAGATTCCATTATAGCTTGTATCTGATCCATAATGCCGTTTAGCTTATCTTGTATCTTACTCATAAACCAAGTATCCCAAATAAGTTAAACCAGCCCATTAGCGTACCTATAGTGATTGGCAACCCTACCATTATAAATGCAATGATTAAAAATGCTAGTATAGCACCCTTTGTATCACCAGCTTCGTTAGGGTTACTCATGTTCGCCACCTTCACCACGTAGTGTATAAAAGATCTGAGGTTTACGTTTAGCTGCTTCAAATACTGATACAGTTATAAAGATAGCGCATAGGAATAATGCATGAAATAGGATATTAACTCCTAGATACATCCAAGTACCTGTCATAGCAGTAAATACAATACACCACATCCACGCTAAGATCTGCATAACCAGATGTCGTACTCTCAAATCTTTAATATTAGATAATGGATTCTTTTCATGATCCATTACTAAATTCCACCAATCCATAATAAAACTTGTCATAATATATCCTCTATTCAGTTATTGTATTAAATGAGTTCACTGGAGCATTCTCTAATGCTTCAATACGTTCTAGTAAAGCTTCGATCTTATCATTTAATCGATCGTTCTCTACTTTTTGATTAGCATAGAATGCTGAATGAGCTACTGCTGTTTTATTAGCAACTCCATCTGTTTCTTGTAGTTCGTTTTCTAGAACATACACTTCAGTTTCAAGAACATGATTATCTGCTCTTACTGTTTGAATTTCGTTGTCCAATGCGAACATTGACATTAGCCATATAATTGCTACTTCCATTTTTATTCTCCTTTAATTTTGGCAAGGGCGGTAGGAATCGAACCCACATCAACGGGTTTGGAATCCGTTGTACTGCCATTATACTACACCCTTATTTATGGCGATCCCTATAGGATTCGAACCTATGACCTACTGCTTAGAAGGCAGTTGCTCTATCCAGCTGAGCTAAGGAATCAAATCTTTTGTAGATCTTTCAATCTAGATTTAAGTTCTTTTAACTTCTTTTCGAGCTCTTTGATCTCTCGTTCGACGTTTTCTATTTCACCACATACAGACATTATTTATCAAACGTTGTTGTATATTTAACACCGCCCTGAGTCCATGTAATAACAGAATAGTCATACACAGTCTTAGTTACTTTTTTGTAATGAGTTACCTCGGTACACTGACGTTCTTGGCGATAACCAGTGACTTGCTGGGAAGTCTTAGGTTTAGCACCTTTGTCAGCTCCTACTAACCCACCAAATACCGCACCGGCTGCAGCACCACTATCATCGCCAGTGACGCCTTTACCTAGTAAGCCACCAATAATCATACCCATGAGAGCGCCTCCAGCAGCGTCTCCTTGAGTGGTCACGTTACCATATACAGGAACATTAACCATAACACATTCTTGAGATGTGAAAGGTTCGCTCACTGTTATATTTTTGTAACGGTCCTCAACATTGGCTTTTACAGTTTCAGCTGCAGCGGGTGAAGCTACAACCAGTGCGGTAATCAACATAATATTTTTCATCTTATTAATCCTTTTGAGCTCTAAGAAATTGATCAGCCATATCGTTAAAAAACGAATCAAAGCGATCTCCTAATTTTTCCATCCAGCCATCCAAGGCTAAATCTGATTCTACATAGTTCCATATAACCGTTCCGTCTGGAGTCTGGTTAACATAGTCATTAGCTGCATCATTAAAAGCTACAACGAATTTTGAATCTAACATTATATAATCTCCTCATTTGATAACTTATTATAGCTTCTTTTTAGACTAAGTGCAACTGTTATTTTCACTTTTTTGGAACTTTTTTATCCTGTGGTCTGACCCAATATATCCATTCTACTGGACTGTCAGTTACATCATCACAAGGATCGTCGCTATCTGACATATCATTTACCTCTTAACGCTAGAAGCGCTCCTCTGATACGTGAAGGGTATGTTCCTATAAATGTACCTGCTTCTAACATATCTTCTGTTATAAAAGACTTATGTATATGTTCTATCTTCTCCCAGTTCTTTAACATCTTCTTACCTAGCCTATCAAACACTCCGTCAGATAGAATAGGATTGTCTTCTTCATAATAAGCATATGATGCTATTAAGTACCAAGGTACAGTCAAATTAATAGAATCATCAATGCAATCTAAACATTGCTTATCATAATCATTCTGTTTACAGCCGACCATTAAATGCCTCCGCTAATTGTTTCTCCTTTGTGTGAGCCTCGATCTCCCACGGACGATCATTATAGTCCATCTCCCAATCATAGTCAACTCTTTTATATACTGCTTTGCCTGGTTTAGGCTGTTTTAGCTTCCCTGAAAGGAATTGCTGCACATGAACCATCTCATGTAGGATGGTAGATATCATTTCATTTAGGGGTAGTGATACGTCGATGCGGATCGTAAACTCACGATCTTCCTCATCCATACAGTCGCCATTTACTCCTTGTGTTTCTGTCAACTTTGGTATCGGTCTAATATTTATATAAAAAGGCTTTCGAACTCGCGGCATTAGCTGTTTACACGCAAACATTACAGCATCCATGATAGCATCATGACGTTTCTTAGAGCATTTTCTTGTAAATTCTACTACTACCAAGCTCTTATCTCCTTTAAAGTTTCCTTATTATAGGAACTATTTGGACTAAGTGCAACTGTTATTTTGTAGTTACTGTAACATTTTTTGGTAGATCTATCTTAATATCACTGTGTTCATGGTGTACAACAAACTCAGTATTAGGGAATTCTTTAAATAGATTACCCCAGACAGGTCTCCAATTGTTAGCTAATCTATTGTTATTAGATAGACTTCTATCACTATTTAAATACATATCAGTACAGCTTCTTAGATTAAAGTCAAATATAGAATCAAATCCATACATATGAATCTCTTCACATTGTAGATGATTAGCTGTATAATGAGTAGCCATATGACCACAATTAAAGTCAGTATAGTTAGAAACATACTTAGGTAGTTCTAGATAGAAGCCTTTGATCTGCTGAGCAACCTTCATATGGAATGCTGGATTATTCTCCATCCATACTTTAGGTCTATATCCAAGTGTCCATTCTCCAGGAATATAAACTGAGCCTTCTGTCATAGCTTTCATCATCTTAAAGTCAACAAGACATGTTGTATATACATTTGCAACTTCAAAGGGTGGTATATTACAAGTAATCTTAAAACCTTTAGAAGGCTTGTACATTACAGCATTATCACCGTTACCTATTACATGACCTACTCTACTCATTAATCTGCCTTCTTATTTCATCTTTACCTTTACGACCTGTCCAATGCATAATCTTAATATCTTTCGGTGCTGTATTATCGATTAGATCTAATCTTAATGTATTCCAAGTCTTTGATAGTGTGCGTATATGTATCTCTCTATCAAGTCCTTCTTTCACAAGTTCATGTAAAATATCTTGATCACCATACATAGGACCCCTATCTTCTACTAGCATATTAGCTTCTCTTGCCCAATAAGATAGAATAGAAGGAGATCCTTTGAATGCTACTACTCCACTGTTATGCCATCTCTGATGACGTCTGATAGTCCAAGGAGCATCTTCTACCATTGATAATTTGTTTTCATCAAGTTGATTGAATATATCGGATAGATCTGCTCTTACTTCACAATCAGTATCAAGCCAACAAACCTTATCAGCCATCTTAACAGCATCTGACATTACTTGAGGTTTCTGAAACCACCCGTTACCCTTATCGAAATCAAATACATGTAGATTAGCTGTTGGATTATGAGTCTGAAAGTTCTTATAAAACCAAGGCAACATCCAACGAGTGTTCTTATCACAGCCTGTGATGAATAGCTCAGATAATTTTGTAGTCATTATTATAGTTATGCTTTGCTAAGCATCCTTCTGTTTTCTGTATAGTAGTAAATGAATCACGACACTCAACAGGCCATGGATAATATTCTTGTAACCATGGCATAACATCTCGATTTAAGAAAACGTCTGTAGGACGTGCGTATATTTGAGCTTGAGCCATAAGTAACTCAGCTCCTCTAGGCGCTACTCTATATGCATGAGCACCTGGGAAATAAGGTTTAGATGTGAGAGGATTAACTCCTAATGAAGATGGAGTAACAAACTTACCATAGGATGGTTTACCTAAAGAGATACAACCGTTATGAAGCATCTCTGGTATGTTATCTACTACAACAGCGTCATGTTCAAATATAGTAACCTCTTGCTGTATCTCAGTACAATGCTTCCATAAAGACCAATGAGAGTGAAATGCTGCTATACAGTTATCTAATCTAGAATACTTCTCTACAAATCCCATTGCATTAAAGCCAGCGTCTGATATAAAGGCTGGTAGTAATTCATTAGGAGTAGTAGCTTCCCACTTCTGAATCTCTAATCCATATTTCTTTCCTGACTCAATACATCTCTCAGCTGACTTAACTGACTGTTGTGTCTGAGACATGGTAATAACATAATGCATCATAATGAAGTGGTACTCCTTAGTCCTTGTACTTTAGTATAAAATTTCTTTGTAACCCCAAGACGAGGTACAAGCTGTCTACACATAAGAGCATCGTTTGGCCATAGTCCGTGTTGCTTAACAAGCTCTAACATCTTATTAGCACCAGTAGGTTTAATTATATAAGCACTATTACCAGCAAGACCTTGAGGTATATCATAATGATCTATCTTTGGTACAAGCTGTACCCATTGTTTATTATTCATAATAGTAGTATAGTAATCTCTAGCAAGTCTTGTAGCTCCTAGAGGATTATTAATACCAACAATAAGCATATTAGAATCATTTACATCGAAGTCTATCTTCTGAGTAAACATAGCGTCATGCTCTAGTACTAATATTGGTTCATCAAGCTTAACACATTTCTCCCATAAGAGATAATGACTCAGAGCGCATGCTATTCTAGCTTTAGGATTATCTGTTCTGTATGCATTCTTTCGTAAGCCTGTCTCTAGACATTGCTCTTTACCTACCCATGGATAGTTCCAACGTATAGAATGTTCTTTCATAACATTATCTACATACTTAGGTTTTACAGCTGGAAACCTTTTAATAGGAAAATCATTTTCCACATTCTTAGACGAATCAGTTAATGTCTCAAAGGCAGCTTCTGATAGCTTATTACCTTTTATTACTATTGCATATGCTTTCATTTTACTCTTATAATATAACTATCTGGTTGACCTGACTTAGCACGAAGATCAAAGCGTTTAATATCTTTACCTTCTATCTCTTTTGTAAACTTATTCATTTCGAGAATATTATATCTCTCTGGATGCTTTTGTACCCACCAGTGTTGCATTTCCTCTGTTGTCATTATATCCAAAGGCCATACATCTTCTACATAGAAGCTTCCATTCTTTTTCAATAGAGGAAACAGATTGTGTAGAGTCTTAGCATTGGCATCTGGAGTGTGTAATCCATCGTCGATTATAATATCAAAACGAATTCTAGGCCACTCTTTTTTTATCTGATCTCTTACAGCAATATTAGTACTGTCACATTTAAGGTACTTTACTCTATCATCATTAAGCACAGCAATGTCTTGAGGACTTACTCTTTTAAAGATGTCAATACCATAGATGTTTGCATTAGGGAAGAACTCAAGCCAAGCTTTAATAGAGTCTCCTTTGAATACTCCTACCTCTAAAATATTAATAGGTTCGTTTCTTAGAGTATCAAACTCTGGTCCATAGACTGTATGGTAATGATGTTTAGATGCTTTATCACATCCAGCTTTATTAAATAATATATCAAGCATATAATGTATTCCTTGTTGGTCCTGTGTCGAAGTCATAGCCCCAATGATCGATATCTTTCTTATACCAATCAGCTACTATCTGTATTGTCTCGGGAGTATATACATCTCTGTATGTTCCTGTATTAAGAGCAGTAACGTTACGAGCTTGAAACTGTTCGTTTACTTTAAAAAGCTTACAGACGTCATCATTAAAATGCTCAAACCTAAGTATATCACAGCGAACGCGGCCGCTGATGTCAGACACATGATCAAAAGCAGGGTACCAACCTCGTACAGCTCTATGCCACATATACTCTTCATTTCCCCATTTATGACGCTCTTCAAGAAACGCTTCAAACGAACTAATATCTGCATAGCTAGGATCTACTTTCTTTTCTACTTCGATAACTTTCTTTGCAAAGAAGTAACGACTGACAACCCTATCCCAAGGGTTACGAATAATAGCAAAGGGGTTGTGTGAATTAGATATGACGGGATTAACATCTCTCCATCGCGCATGCTCAAAACCATGATGATCTCCTAATGAATTCATTTTATCTAATACGGCTTTAGTATATTCTGGAGACTTATGTGCATGTTCTCCAGCCATTATAATTTTACCTCGTAGATGAGGACTTCTTCGTAATGTCATACCAGCATTTTTTGGTATATGAATTAATAACTTAGCCGACATACTTCATAAGCTCCTCAACATTCTCTCCAGCTTGCGGAAGTTTATCTTTTAAGAAGAAGTGAATGAAGTTACACTCTTTAATTTTATTCATTTCAATTCCAGTAAATAAACCATTCCATTTGAAAGATAGATTCTTTACCTTCATCTTCTCTTCTTTGACCCATACGTTTAGTAGAGTCTGATCTGTTGACCATTTCCATGCTCCCATACCATCAATGAATGCTTTGAACCTAGGACGTCTTAAGAACTGATTAGGAGTCTCACCGTTAAGATATTTTCTAATAGATTTATTAAGAACCATAATACCCATATTATAGAAGTCAGCACCACCAGGATGCTTCCAATCAAATAAAGGATTAATGTTAGGCATGCTATATTGCATACGAGAGTAGTTAGCTATCTTAGCTACGTACTGAGGTGTACAAGGCATGTCTCTTTCTAGAACACCAGCAAAGTCAACATCAGTACCAGCAGCATCAAAAATTGACTCGGTACACTCAGGGCGTATATAAACATCAGCATCAATAATAGCAATTTGATCATACGACTTGAGGTAGGAGAAAGCATTTTCTTTCTCATAGATCGGAAGGAAGCCACCATATTTTTCATAAGATTCTTTACTCCTGTTAGTAACAAAAGGATCAGGCTTAATCATTAAGATAGGTGTCTTTTGTACTATATATTCTGCGTCTATTCTCTTAGCATACTCTGCTACAGACTTAGTACAATGATCATAGAGTTTACTTCTCTTGCCTGTGTACACTTGATATATTAGTCTTTTCATTTTCATAACTCTTTATAATATTCTTAGCGATACCCATTGCATCTTCAAAACTTTTACGGAATCTATTATTCTTAGCTCCGTTCTTTACGAAGTAGTTTAGACTATCTATATCGCTATTATAGTTGGGTAAATCATATGACTTACGGAACGATACAATCTTTTCAAATTGATATCGTTGATTAAGTATAGTAAATAGATTATCCGTTAAGTTGAGTTGGTTCATCGTGCAAGGGTCCTTCGTATTCGTCATGCATCACTTCGTTTAATTTATAACCAGAAAGCTTAGTTTCATTATTAAGAGATTTAATTTTAGGTAAACCACTCTCTAATGTTTTCTTCTTATTGCGATCTTGTTTTTTATTTTTCGGATTGTGTCGTTCGAACTTAGCCATTAGAACCTCTCTTGACCATACTCTCTAGTGTTTTCGATATAAGTCATTAACTCATTATAACCACCAATAAATTTATCTCTATGCCAGATAACAGGAACAGTCTTTACTACAATATTCTCTTTTAGTAAACGATCCTTTAACTTAGACATATTTTGAACGCCTTCGAATCTATCATCTACTGGATGATATTTAAATTCAATACCATACTGATGACACATCTCTTTAGCTTTATCACAGTACTCACACATCTCTTTACCATATATTACCATCATTATTCTATTCCTAACATTTCCTTTGTCATTATATAGTCTCTTACGAAGTCTGACCTTACGATGTCTTCCCAACCAAAGTTAACGATCTCAAACTTCTTAAGCTGTTCCACAATTGTAAGGAACTTCATAATACCGTTTCTATCATCTGACCTTGTAAAGTCTGATTGCAGATAGTCTCCTGCGAATATAATTCTTGAGCCTTTACCGACTCTTGTTATAACAGAATCTAACTCATGGAAAGAAAGGTTCTGCATCTCATCTACTAATATTACGCTATAATCTAAAGTAAGTCCACGTATAAATGATGTAGACTCAAATTGAATCTTCTTTGTTGATAGAGCTCTATTCCAACTATTATTATCTCCAAACAACTCAGCAGCAATATTCTTATATGGAGAAGTAAAAGCATCTTCTTTCTCTTCCTTTGTACCTGGAAGGAATCCCATATCTCTTGTAGGGACCATTGATCTAATAATAACTAGTCTGTCTTGTTCTGAGTCAGGGTCTAGTACTTGCTCTAATCCTAAGTACATACCCATAAATGTTTTACCTGTACCAGCTGATCCTGTCAGTACTAAGTTATAATCTTCATCCCATGCACTATATGTTACTTCTTGATTTTTAGTAATCGGTGAGTACTCTAGCAGATCGTCTAGCCTAACCTGCAAAGAGTTATGTGGTTTTTTAACTCTTGTTGTCATTATATATTAATTGTATTACCTTTACCAGAAGTCTTTTTAATTTGTTTTAGATGATCTTTCCATCCATCTGAAGTCATACTCAAAGTACCTTTTACGCTAGTAACTAACTTACCGGTAGAAAGCTTTTGAGTGTATTCACCTGCTTCAAGTAGTTCTTCTCTCTCTTTAAAAGATAAGATCATATCCGTCTCTTCACCGGTTTTATTATTAATCATTGTGTATGTTGGCATAATGTGTTTCCTAATTAATGATGGTCAGCTGATTAGAGCTGACCATCGCTACCTCCGTATGTTAGATGTGAACAGCGATTCGTGATTCTAGAAACTCTAACTTTTTAGATAACTTCGTCACAAGGGTTGATTTACCCTTTTCTGTTAACTCCGTTATATAATTTCTAAGTTCTTCTGAGTCCTGTTGAAGTACAGAAAGCTGAAAATCAGTCATACATATCTCCTGTGTATATATTTTAGTTGAAGGTTATAATATCAGTCCGGGAAAGGCCTCCTGTGCTAGTTTCTTTGTGACGCCTTTAGCCAGCTGTTTTTTTGCCACCATCTTTAGTAATAGTTCGGCATCGTCAGGGTGTACCATTTCGATCAAACGGATGAATATTCTCTCTCGTTTGAAGGCGGGAAGATTGTCGCCAGTACCACCCTTAATTAAATCGTTAAATTTTCTGGTTTGTTTTAGCAAGTTAGTAGGAACGCTACGCTCTTCTGCAGCCTCAAAAGGAGGTCTACCAGGTGGGAGGTTCCACTCTATATTGCTATGATATGCTCCAACAAGCACATCCTTTAAAGCTTGAGATTCGTTCTGCTTAAGTATGTTGATTTTCTCGTCTTTAGTTTTAGCTTTTGATACTAGATCAATCACTTCATGTACACGTTTAGTCACTGTATGAGCCATTATATAAAGTCCTTTACATCTTCTAATAATCTACGACATCGTTTCTCTACAAGATATGGAAACACTTTGTTCTTGTTACCTGACTTATCTTGTTGTTCGTAATTATATATAATTTTCTCTTTTAGAGGTTCTGGGGTTTCAGCTAAATCGATTAGCTTTTTATTACGTAGATAGTTACGATATACTTCTTCTCCTAGAGCTTTAGGATCGTTAATTAGTTCATCTATCTTCTTTTGTCTTAAAGGAGTCTGACGCTCTCCATCTACAAATACATTGTCACCTGATAGCACATTAGGTACTCCATCAGCAGTATCACCTTTAAGTATAAGTTCCATAAGCTGTTTACGAGGAGTAGGCTCTTTAATAAACTTTCTTGTTATAGGAGAGTACTGATTTATATTCTTATACTTCTGTAGTTGAGCAAAGTCTTTATCACCAGAGATAATCATAACCTCTTCATACTGACCAAACTCTTGGGTATAGTCACATAGTACACCAACCATATCATCAGCTTCTACTTCATCTACCTCAACTACTTTATATGGGAAGTTCTCTTTGATCTCTTCTTTAACCATATTCATAATACGAAAGACTTCATTCCAGTCCATCTTAGACTCTTTACGAGCATCTTTACGTTTATGTTTGTATTGAGGATAAACCTCTTTACGCCAGTTCTTAGAACCATCGATACATAATACTAGCTCACCAAACTTCTCTCGGTGCTTAGCTCTATGCATTCTAAGACTGTTAAGGATCATATGACGAATTAAATCTTCTTCAATATCCAATTTTTGAGTTACTACATTACTAATAGCAATAGCGCTATAATCTACAAGGATCATTATCCCACCTCCACATCATCTATATGTATTATATAGTAATCGCTCAGATGTGCAACTACTTTTTTATATGTTTACTGTGAATTTTACATCCAATAAATTCGTTGTAATAATCATCTCTCAATAAGACATCATTATCAAATTGATACTTAGCTTCATAATATGAGCATTCACCTTTAGTCTTACACAATCGCAATATTACACGTTTGAAGTTATCAGAGCCCTTCATTTCCAATAGCTGCTGCACTTCTTTAGAACTCCCATAGTATTTACGCCAGTCAGACTCTACACGAGTTTTCACACGTCTTTTGCGCTTCTTAGTAATAGGTAATGTCTTGGGTTTCCAGAAGAACTTCTTACCAATATATTTCTTATCAGTATCTAGTTCTGTTATAACATAAACGAAGCCTTGATACTCTTCTGGCGTCTCGTCATACTCATTATCATTATATGTCCACATAAAAAAAATCCCACCTTTCGATGGGATTATTTATCACTCTTCTTCGTCTAGTTTTTCGTACTTCATAGGCGCGCCACACATAGGACAAAATTGAGGCGCCTCTTCGTTATCCATAACTAGCACCTGCGTTTCAGTATCGCAGGCAACACATTCCGTCCAGTATTCTTCTTCCATTCTTTCTCCTTAGAATGTTATTTCACAAGCACCGCCAACACAAGCTGCTGAACCAATAGTATCTACATCAGTAAACTTCTTAACCTCTAGCTGAGATACAAAGTCAATAGGTGATAGGTTCTGTTGTGCCTTAGTCCATTTATGTAGCAGGAAGACATCTTTGAGACAATACTCAGCTTCTTTAAGATCATTCATGAAATAGTTATCAGCGAACTTTTTGAAACGACGAATCCACTCAGCATTAAGATCAGATACTTCTCCACGATACTCAGCAGGTGTTTGAGCTTGCATAGTAGCATCCCATAGATCACGGAAGCCAGACTTACGAGTATCTACAATCAATCCAGATGCAAACAAAGCAGCTTTACCATAACGATTAACGATTTGATCTTCTGTAAGTACTTCTGTCATTGGAGCTTGATTAAAGTCTTTATCACCCATACCAGCTAAGAAAGATATACCAGCAAATGAATGACGATTCTTATAAACATAATCTTCTACCTGAGTCCACTGATGAGGCATTACAGTAACAGTATTAGAAACGTTATGTCTAATACGTGCATCAGCGCAGAGATCCACGTTTGTGCCCGCCTCTACCCAGTTATTCTGTACTAGTGATACCTTTTCCAATAAGTCAGTACCATATAGCTCATCTCTATACAAAGAACCTTCTGGAGCAATGATTGGGAAAGCAACACAGTAATCAGTATTGTTAGCATTCCATACAGACTCTTCTACCATATAAGGATTAGTCTTAGCAATCAATTGAGCAACTTCTGTCTCTTTGTTAAGTTGGATATGACGAATATAACGAGGTGAATGCTCAGCATGAATACCAGATGCAGTTTCAAGTAATACAGAAGCGTTACCAGAAGGTTTAACACATGTAGTACGAGCAGCTTGATTGATACCAATAAGAGCAGACACTTCTTTGTTTACTTGCTTTACAATCTCAGCACCTTGCTTCTGAATATCAGCATCTAAGAGTACTTCTGGATTGTTCATCCAACCTGTTACTGATACTCCTAGCAATGCTTCTCTATCAAAGATCTTCTTAGATGTTTCTGATAGGTAGTTAAACTCAGTATAACCAGCTTGTAGAGTACCCATAATAGCACCTGCACGACAAGCTTTATAGAACTCTTCTGGTGTCTTACATTTACCACCATTGATCTCAGTTAGGTTACATCCTTGCCATCCTGACTCACCATCGATCTGAGGATACATGCCAATCTCAACACAAGGGTTAGTTGTGAAGTCTTTATCTTCTACAAAGTAGAATCCAGGCTCACCAAACTCTTTAATTGAGCTCATAAACTTAGAGAAGTCTTCTTTACTAATCTCATCACGTACTATTACAGCAGAGTTATTTGAACGACCACGCTGAGGATTATCTACAAACCAATTACCAGTTTTAGCTGTCATCATTTCATTATCATCATATGAGAATAAAGCGATAGTAGCAGAACGTCTAACACCACCAGCAAGTACAGCATCAGCTGCATGCATAGAGATATCATATACATCGATAGGACGTAGACGAGTTTCGCCAGCTAAGATACGAGTTTGTATTAGGTGCTCAATCTTATCGAGAGCCCTGCGGAGCGGTTCAGGTCCTGGGGCTTTGAAGCCTCCATTTATCATTGCACCTTTAGGACGGACTTGGTTAATATCGAAGTAAACTTTACGTCCTTCTACTTCTGGAAACTGACCTCCGCCAACAAAGTAAGAAGACATAAGAGCACCAAGAGCATCAGCCCAACCTTCAATTGAGTCTTCTACTACCCAACCTTTAGCTTGCTTCTTACGCTCTTGTAGATCTGGCATTTTATCTACATGATGCTTTTGTACTGAGAATCCAGCACCAGCACCACATAATAGAATGTATAGTAACTCAGAGAAGTATCTTGGTCTATCAGCATATGTTGATGTACAGTTATACATTTTCATCTGATGCTTTAGTAATTGATCACCACCGAATTGTAATGCACGTTGAGCACCGAGAGTATACTTAAGCTTATATGCTGCTTCTGCTTCATCAATCAATAGAGATAGTTCTGGAGACATTTTCTCAGAATAGAATCCACGATGCATTTCCATAACACGTGATACTGATTCGTCCCAAGATTCATATCGTTCTTTTTCATCATCCCACCTACTATACCCTTCATAGAATTTGGCTTGTGACATGACATGTCTTGTATCGACTTCGCGATTTGATTGAACGACTTTTAGCATTAATAGGACCTCTCGGGATAAAAAATTCATGCCCATACGAACACATTTTCGCACAGGATGACAATGATTGTTATTTTGTTAGTGTATTATATATTACTTTCAAGTCCTGTGAAACTGTTATTTCCCGGGTTTTTGAAAAAATATTTTTTTTATTTTTCTTCTACTACTGGTTCAGGTTCAGCAGGCGTTAAAGACTCTTCATAGTAAGCAATAATAGCTTGTTGATCTTTAACATAGCGACGTAGATCAGCTATACCAATAGCTAGATTCTCGTAACCTTTTGGTGTGATAGTAAATAGAACTACATTGCCAGTCTTAGTATCAATCTCAGCTAGCTTTTCTTCTAAGTTCTCTTCTGTAATCACAAACCAATCCACAGGAGGAAAATCTACTGATTTAGGTCTCTCTTGGATAGGAATATTTTGTTCTTGGTATTTAGTTTCTACTACAACAGACGGCTCAGGAGTCCTCCCCAGACACGCTGTCAGCAACATCGGGAGTGTCGCTAGGAGGAGTAGTCTCTTTTTCGATCCGTTGAATAAGCCTGTTGACGGCTTTGTTAACTCTGTCTTCAAGTCCTTGTGCATTTGTTAATGCCTCCATAGTCAAGTCGATTTTAGCAAATACACCTCTTAGTTTATCTAAGTGCTGTTGTGATTGCTGTAATCTTTTGGTTAAATCGTTATTTAGTTGTTCATTCTTCTTTTGATCTGCAGCCATCTTCTCTACAGTCGCCTGGAGTGTCTGTGCTGCTGATTCTAATTTTACATTATTTTCACGTAAAGTGCCAATGGTTTCTTGGGACCACATATAATAACTGTAGCCAGCATAGCCGACTCCACTCATAAAGGTAGCAAGAAATAGAAGTAAGTATAGCTTAGCCATTATCTTCCATATACTTTCTAAATCGTTTCAGTAATACAGTTGTACCTTTTTTACGTCTACGATCTGTTAC
>FZLS01000035.1 GCA_900197625.1 Rhodobacteraceae bacterium Water-Bin34
CCACGGTCGCCTCCTTTGAAGCCACCTCGATCTCCACCACGAGATGGAGCAGTATCAGATGCTTCCCATTTCCGTAGAATGCTCATATCGAATGTGTCTCTGTGGATAAGACCTTCATTGCACCAAACGCAGCTTACTTTTGTGCTTTGTATACTCTCTACAACAAATCGTGGTGAGCCTGAAACTAGTACAACAATATCACCTTCAGATAGGGCAGCCATAATGTATTCCTTTTTTTGATTTGTGGACGCGATACGCCCCTTTGATCAGAAAGAAAAGAGTTACTTTTCAATTAAATTATAAAAATCAAACATATCTAAGGTTATAATACCTGATAAAATAGTAAAAATTATTAAAGCACTGATTGGTAATGATATTAAAGTTGTTGTAATTAAACGCTTTTTCATACTAAAATTTATTGGCGATGAAGCATGCGTACCTTTTAAAACAGTACCAATGTCACCCTGAGTTTTTATTTTTATTTGTAAAGTTAGAAACAAAATTAGAAACCAAACAATTGAAAAAAGCACTAAGACTGCAGTAATAGACATGATAATCTCCTTTGTTTTTAGAAATGGCTCAAATTTTCAATAAGCCAATGATTATTTCTAATTTTTGTATAGTTTATAGATAATAATTTTAAAAATAATTTAAATTAGAAAGTAACTTTCTCGTTGATGATAATTGTATTATTACGATATGTGAAATATAAATATTATTGGATAAAATATGTTACTGTCTTGGAAGATTTTCAGAAAATCAATTTTAATTGTATTAGATAATTTAAAAGAAGCATTTCGTGTTTCTGGAGCAATATTCGTTGCTGCTGTATTTACTAGTTCAGCTTTAAATGTATTCATGACAGGCGATTTGACCATTGGGGCTCCTGAAATCCAAGCTGTAAAAAATGCTAATGGCCAAGATCAATTGATGGCATTGAATTTCTCATCTCAAAAAATCATTGCTCTCCTTGGCGGTAATTTAATTTTTTTCATTGCTATGTCATGGATTGCGATAGCTTGGCATAGATTCATACTTATTGAAGAGTCCAATAATTATATTTTTCCAAGTTGGAATAATTCACGAATTTTTAAGTATTCTTTAAAAACTATTGTAATAGTCACTTCGGTTATTTTTCTGCTTATTATTCCATTTTCTATGATTAATATTTTCATAAGCGGTCTGGGGTTAATGTTAATATTACCGGCAGTTAATATTTTATTATTTATTTCTTTTTATTATTTATTTTTCCGAGCTGGCCTAGTTCTACCATCTATTGCCTTGGATGAGCCTATGTCCATCAGGCAATCATTTTTTGAAACTAAAAATATATCAAAAGAAATATGGGGTCTTTCAGTAATTGTTATATTAATGATTCTTGTAATAGGGATAATATCTGGGATATTAGCTCCGAATAATATAATCGGCGTTCTTGTAACTTCACTCTTCCAATGGATAGTGGTTATGATTTCTGCCAGTTTAATGACAACGTTATATGGACATATTATTGAGCGTCGCCCAATCAATTAGATTTCAATACTTATCTTTAATTGCCGTTTACTTGGCAGATTTTTTTGTAGTTGCTTTCTTTTTTGTGGCAGTTTTCTTTTTAACTGTTCTCTTTTTTTTTGGTGATTTTGCAATCTTCTCATTAATTAAGATAACAGCATGATCAATAGATAGATCTTCAGGTTCAATTTCAGATGGAATGGTAGCGTTTATTTTTTCCCATTTTACATAGGGACCATACTTACCTTTCATAATATTTATAGAACCCGTTAAATCAGGGTGTTCACCTAATTCTTTTAGAGGCTTTGCCGCTATACCTCTACCTCCACGGCTAGCAACTTTTTCAGCCAAAAGTTGAACAGCATGATTCATACCCACTGTGAAGACTTCTTCAATATCTGCAAGGTTTGCATTAGTACCCCCGCGATCTGAAGTACTTGCTGAATGTTTGAGATATGGGCCGTATCTTCCAATATTGGACCATACCATCACACCATCTTCTGGATGAGGTCCTATTTGACGTGGAAGGGATAGCAAGCGCAAAGCTTTTTCTAAATCAACATCTGCAGGTGGCCAATCTTTTGGTATTGACTGCCTAGGAGGCTTCTTATTGTCGTCTGAAACCTCGCCTCTTTGAACATATGGTCCAAAACGTCCTTTGAATGCATATATATTATCACCTTCATCTTTACCCAAATTTTTGCCTTCAGGTGGGATACCACTAGAATCTTCGGCTCCTGGAGGGCCAAATGCACGAGTGTAGCGACATTCTGGATAATTTGAACATCCAATGAATGCACCACCAGATCGAGCAGTTCTCATACTCAAGCGGCCAATCTCACAATTTGGACAAAGTCTTGGATCTCCACCGCTCTCAGTGGTAGGGAAAAGGTGAGGTTCTAAAACTTCATTAATTTTTTCTAGTACTTCTGTAATTCTTAATTCGGCAGTTTCATTTATAGCAGCAGAAAAATCTCTCCAGAAACGTCCCAAAACAGTTTTGTAATTTTCTTTACCAGCTGAAACACTATCTAACTCTTCCTCGAGGCCAGCAGTGTAATTATAACCAACATACTGTCTAAAATAATTCTCTAGGAAGGCAATTACTAATCTACCTTTGTCTTCTGCAACAAGTCTGTTACCTTCTCTTCTGACATATTCTCGTGTCTGAATAGTAGTCACAATTGATGCATATGTAGATGGTCGCCCTATACCTAATTCTTCCATGCGTTTTACTAAGGTAGCTTCAGTGTAACGAGGAGGGGGCTGAGTAAAATGTTGATTTGGATTGATTGAAATTTTTTCAATTGGGTCGCCCACAGTCAATTGAGGAAGAAGTTTATCGTTATCGTCTACGACTTCGTCATCACGACCTTCCTCGTAAACTTTTAAAAAACCATCAAATATTACAACTTGTCCTGTGGAACGTAAGCCAATTTGATTATCATCCGACGAAATATCAATTGTTGTTCGTTCCATCTTTGCACTTGCCATTTGGCTTGCTAGTGTACGTTTCCATATTAAATCATAGAGTTTTTTTTGATCAGCTTCTAATCTATTTAATTGCTCAGCAGAAATTTCCATATTAGTTGGACGTATACATTCGTGGGCTTCTTGAGCATTTTTCGCTTTGTTTTTATAAATGCGTGCATCTGACGGTACGTATTTCGACCCATACTTGTCAACAATTGCATTCCTTGCCGCAGATACTGCTTCAGGCGCCATATCAATTCCATCAGTTCGCATATAGGTAATATGACCTGCTTCGTAGAGACGTTGAGCAGTACTCATTGTTTGACGAGCGCCAAAGCCAAATTTACGACTTGCTTCTTGCTGCAATGTTGAAGTCATAAATGGCGCAGAAGGATTTCTGTTTGCAGGTTTTGCTTCTACACTTGTAACTTTTAACATGCGCGAATTAACAGCTTGCACGGCTAAATCTGCAGAAACTTCATTATTTATATCAAATTTATCAAGTTTTTTCCCACCTAAAATTCGCAAAGAAGATTCGAACTGTTTACCACGTGGTGTTTTCAAAATAGATTTTATCGACCAGTATTCTTTAGGTTTAAAGATTTCTATTTCCATTTCGCGCTCAACAATTAGTCTTAGGCAAACAGATTGCACTCTACCAGCAGATTTTGCACCGGGTAATTTTCTCCATAATACCGGAGATAGATTAAACCCAACAAGGTAATCTAATGCACGTCTTGCCAAGTATGCTTCAACTAATTCCATATCGACTGAACGCGGTTTTTGCATTGCATCAGTAACTGCGTTTTTTGTAATGGCATTAAACACAACTCTACTAACAGGTGTGTCTTTTTTAAGTACTTTACGTTTACGTAAAGCTTCCTCTAAGTGCCATGAAATAGCTTCGCCTTCTCTATCAGGATCAGTTGCAAGGATCAGGTTGTTATCTTCTTTTAGAGCATCAGCAATTGCTTTGAGATGTTTCTTTGAGTCAGATGCTACCTCCCATTTCATCTCAAATTCATTCTCTATGTCTACTGATCCATCCTTTGGGGGGAGATCTCTAACATGTCCATAAGACGCAAGAACTGTATAGTCAGAACCTAAATATTTGTTAATGGTTTTTGCCTTTGCGGGACTTTCTACAACTACAACTGGCATGACGTTCCTCTAAAGGTAAATATACTTAGTCTATGGGCGCGGAACATGTGTTGTTCTTAAGGTGAATGTCAACAGCCACTTTAAAAGATTTATAAATTTTTTATCTTTTGTAAAGAATACTTGTATAAAAATTTTTCTAAATTGGTCTTCCAAGCAAACTTTTTATACTTTGGAACCTCCAATAGTTAATCCTCCAATCATTAAAGTAGGCTGGCCTACTCCAACAGGCACCCATTGGCCTGCTTTGCCACAATTTCCCATTCCAGGATCAAGTGCCATGTCATTACCTATGCCATGAATATGTTTAAGTGCTGTTGCTCCATCCCCTATTAATGTTGCCCCTTTTACTGGAGCTCCAACAGTTCCGTTTTTTACACGGTATGCCTCAGTACAAGAAAAAACAAACTTGCCGTTTGTTATATCTACTTGCCCTCCACCAAAACCTACTGCGTAGATACCATCTTTTAGATTTGATAGGATATCTGATGGTTCGCTATCACCACCTAACATATATGTATTAGTCATTCGTGGCATTGGGGCATGTGCATAACTTTCTCGACGGCCGTTTCCTGTAGGTTTTACACCCATTAAGCGAGAATTTTGGCGATCTTGCATATACCCTACAAGTACACCATCTTCTATGAGAGTATTTTTTTGAGATTGTGTACCTTCATCATCAAAGCTGATCGATCCTCTTCTATCTGGGATAGTCCCATCATCTAAAACTGTAACACCTTTTGCTGCAATTCTAGTACCCATTAACCCAGAAAAAGCAGATGTTTTCTTTCTATTAAAATCGCCTTCCAGGCCATGCCCGATTGCTTCATGCAATAGTATACCTGGCCACCCAGGCCCTAAAACAACATCAAACTGTCCAGCTGGAGCTGGTATTGCGTTTAAATTAACCATGGCTATTCTTAGTGCTTCAACAACATTTGGTTTCCAATGTTCTGAACTTGTTAATTGTAATAATCCATGTCTTCCACCACCACCTGAACTACCACTTTCGCGTCGACCATTGTGTTCTACTGTAACAGATATGTTTAATCTAGCCATTGGTCTTACATCACGAACTAATGTGCCTTCAGGTCTTAATATTTCAACCTCTTGCAGACTAGCGACTAAAGAGGCAGATACTTGAACAACTTTGTCATTTAATTCTCTAGCAAAGATATCTATTTCTTTAAGTGTTTCGATTTTTACTGCAAATTCTGCATCAGAAATTGGATCAATGTCAGAATATAGCCTTTGATTTGTTGGTGTAGGTGCATCCGATAGAATGCCACCACCTGAGCCAATAGCCAGTTTAGCTGTTTCAGCTGCGCGATTAAGTGCAGATTGCGTCATTTGAGTTGAATGTGCGTATCCAACAGTTTCACCTTTGACGGCCCTGAGGCCAAATCCCTCAGATGCATTGTAATTAGCGGTTTTAATTCGCCCATCATCTATCATTAACGCTTCAGATCTTTGACGTTCTAAGAACATCTCACCATCATCTGCTCCATTTAGAGTGTTTTTAAGGGTATTTAATGCTTGATCAAAATCAAAATTAACTTCGAAAGGTCGAAAAGGTGTGGATGAATTACTCATTAGGACTATCCTATGTATTTTAGACGACAATTTGGCACAAGCGGCGCAATGCCGCAAACGGAAAGCTTGTTCTTTCTGCCTTATTATGGTTTTAGCTTACTAAAGACACAATCGGAGATTCCATTATTATGGAATTTTTTAAAAACAGGATGAAATGAATGCGAGTAACAAACCTTTTTACAGCCACGGTATCTGTTTTAACAACTACTGTACTTGCTAGCACTTCATGGGCGCAAGAAAATCTGGGTCCATTGGAAACAATTGGTAAGCCAATTGATGGTTTGATGGGATGGCAACCGCCAGTTACTGAGGTAGCACGTGATATTCACAGTTATGATACATTTTTGCTATGGGTAATTACTATAATATCATTATTTGTTACCGCTTTATTATTAATTTGTGCTTTTAAATACAGCGCAAAACGTAATCCAAAACCAGCAACATTTACACATCACACAGGTATAGAAATAGCTTGGACGTTAATACCGGTTGTAATTTTGTTATGTTTAATTCCACCAAGTTTAACGTTGCTATTTAAACAAATGGAGATTCCAGAAGCAGACATAACTATAAAGGCTACTGGGAACCAGTGGTATTGGTCGCATGAATACGTTGATCATGAATTTGGTTTCGATAGTTTTATGTTAGATCGAGCTGATTTAGAAGAATATGGTTATGCACCAGATGAATATTTACTAGCAACGGACACCGCAGTTGTTGTACCTGTAAACAAAACGGTAGTTGTTCAAGTAACTGGTGCTGATGTGATACATTCTTGGACGATACCTGCATTTGGTGTTAAACAAGACGCAGTTCCAGGACGCTTGGCTGAATTATGGTTCAAAGCAGAAAAAGAGGGTGTGTATTTTGGGCAATGTTCGGAATTATGTGGAAAAGACCATTCATACATGCCGATTACAGTAAAAGTTGTAAGCCAGGATAAATATGAAGCCTGGTTAGACGGGGCTATAAAAGAATACGCAGGTCTACCTAGAGCAGTTCAAGTTGCAGATGCAAACATGAATAAAGTTTTAGAGGCTGAAGCTCTAAAAAACTAAATTATTTAGCCTAATAAAGGCTTGGCCAATCAATTTGGAATTGAAATGACAGAAACAACAATGAAGACAACGTCTGATCAAACAGACTTTGGTAATTATGTTTCATTATTGAAACCTCGTGTAATGTCGTTGGTAGTATTTACTGCAGCAGTTGGACTAGTAGTTGCACCTGGTTCTATGAATCTTGTTTTGGCTTTTGCATCAGTTTTATTCATTGCTTTGGGTGCAGGTGCGTCGGGTTCTTTAAATATGTGGTGGGACGCTGATATTGATCGCATCATGAAAAGAACTCAAGATAGGCCTGTTCCATCAGGTAAAGTTTCAGCAAATAATGCAATGCTTGTCGGTCTTTGGATGTCTGTAATATCAATTGGAATGTTGGGTTTAGCTTCAAATTGGCTTGCCGCAGCATTACTTGCTTTTACAATATTTTTTTACGCAGTTATTTATTCAATGTGGCTCAAACGCTCTACTCCACAAAATATTGTTATTGGTGGTGCTGCTGGAGCTTTCCCTCCAATGGTTGGCTGGGTAGCTGCATCTGGTTCAATATCAATTGAAGCAGTTGGAATGTTTATGCTCATTTTTATGTGGACACCACCCCATTTTTGGGCATTGGCGTTGTTTATGAATGAAGACTATTCAAAAGCTGGAATTCCCATGCTCACAGTTACACATGGGAAAAGAAGCACACGGAATCATATTCTAATTTACACAATACTTTTGACACCTTTTTCAATTGGCCTTGCCTTTACAGCTATAGGGGGTCCAATATATTTTGTTCTGTCCGTAGCTTTGTCTTTAATGTTTCTAACAGGAGCCAGAAAAGTATTTCTAAGAAGCGAAGATGGTGCAATTGAAGATAATTATTTAGAAGAACGCAAGCTATTTAAGCTTTCTCTTTTTTACCTATTTCTTCTATTTGCTGCATTGCTTGCTGAAGCATCTCTAAAATCTTTTGATTTAAATTTAATGGCATGGCCACAGGTATTTTAAATGACCGATGATGAAATTCGAAAAATCCGAAAAAAAAATAATGTTATATTAGGTGTGATCTTAGTTGCTTTTGTAGTTTTAGTATTTTCGATAACGGTAGCTAAAATGATGGGTGGAGCTACTATGGAAGCCTATGACCATGTTAGACGTCCACAATTGGAAGAAATTAAGTGAGTGTAGCTTCCAAAAATAAAATTGCATTTAGATTGCTTGCACTTGTTTTTTTCATGTTGGCAATGTCATTTGCTGCTGTTCCATTTTATGATTGGTTTTGCCGCGTAACAGGTTTTGGTGGTGTAACCCAAACAGCAGTTGATGAAAGTGATAAAATTTTAGAACGAAATATAACGGTCAGGTTTGACGGTTCACTAGATTCTAATATTGATTGGGAATTCAAGCCTACACAAAGGAAAATGACACTCCGTATTGGTGAAACTGGTTTAGCTTTTTATGAAGCCCACAATCCAACTGATAAAGTGATAGCAGGTACTGCTAGCTTTAATGTCTATCCTTACTCTGCGGGATATTATTTTAATAAGATACAGTGTTTTTGCTTTGAAATGCAGGTCTTACAACCAGGCGAAACTGTTCAAATGCCTGTAACATTTTATGTTGATCCAGAAATTATTGATGATCGAGAAGCTAAATTTGTAAATAACATTACTCTATCATATACATTTCATGCGACAGATTTACCCACTGATCAAGCAAGTCTTGCAAGCTCAGTACAATCCACAGTAAACAAGCCTGAAAGCTAAGGGACGAGTCGACAGATGGCACATGAAAAAAACCACGATTATCATATTTTAACTCCAAGCATTTGGCCATTATTTGGTGGGCTTTCTGCCCTAACTATGCTCGTTGGGGCTGTATTTGCTTCTCATCACTTGGGTAGAGGCCTAGATCCAATCGAACTGGGAGGTATTCCACTATCACCTTGGCTATTCATAATTGGTTTTATTATGACATTATATACAATGTTCGCATGGTGGAGCGAATGCGTCTACGATTCTGAAGCCGGTGATCATACGCCAGTTGTAGTTATTGGATTACGTTATGGGGTGATAATGTTTATCATGTCCGAAGTAATGTTTTTTGTAGCTTGGTTCTGGTCTTTTTTCAAAAATGCAATGTACCCAATGGGTCCTCTGTCACCTGCTGTTGATGGGATTTGGCCTCCAGCAGGTATTGAAACTTTTGATCCATGGCACTTACCTCTAATCAACACATTGATTTTATTATGTTCAGGTTGTTTTGCCACTTGGGCTCACCATGCTCTCGCTCATGATAATGACCGTAAAGGTTTAATTTGGGGACTAGTAGGGGCAATTGCATTGGGAGCAATTTTTACAGTTTTTCAAGTTTATGAATATGGACACGCTGCATTCAGTTTCCGAGATAATGTTTATGGTGCAAACTTTTTCATGGCTACAGGTTTCCACGGTTTTCATGTCGTAGTTGGAACAATTTTCTTAGCAGTATGTTTACTTCGCGCACTGAAGGGCCATTTTACTCAAGAGAGACATGTAGGATTTGAAGCAGCCGCGTGGTATTGGCACTTTGTTGATGTGGTTTGGTTATTCCTATTTGCTGCGGTGTATATTTGGGGTGGTTAATTAACCACCTAAATAAATTAATTTAAAAGCGTGGGGAGAGATTCCTACGCTTTACTTTTTTAAAAGAGGTCTAAAATGACTAAGAAAATGATTTTTCCGTTAATATTTGGCTTAAGTGGAGTAATTGTTTTGTTGTCACTAGGTGTATGGCAAATACAACGACTTGAATGGAAACAAGATGTAATATCAAAAATTTACGAAAGACGTAATGGAGAACCCGTTTCACTATCTGATAATTACAAAACATCATCACCTGAAACACATAATTATTTGAGTGTCTTTCTAGAAGGAAAAATAAAAGAGAATGAAGCGCATGTTTATGCACCTCAAAAAAGTGGCTTAGGATACAGGATTGTGTCAGAGTTTGAATGGAACAAGTTATCTATAATGGTTGATTTGGGATGGATTCCGAAAAATAAAAAGAATGAAATTCGCCCAATAGGCGATGCAAGAATTGTAGGATATATTTCTTATCCAGACGATCATGATGATAGCTTTACTCCTGAGCCTGACATCATAAATAATATTTGGTTCTCAAGGTTCGTTCCTGACATGGCTAGACAACTTAAGGCAAAGCCTTTTTTGGTTGTTGCAGAGCAGATCCAAATAAAAGAAAATGGCCTATGGACTGATTATCAAAGTGTAAAACCACTTCCAATATCTCTAAATATCAAGAATGATCACAGAGAATATGCAATAACCTGGTTTTCGTTAGCACTAGTTTGGTTTCTAATGACAATATACTTGCTTTGGCGTATTAAGCAAAAAACAGTTTAGGAATGCAAAAATGAAGTATGTTTCCACTCGAGGTAAAGCTCCTGATCTAAATTTCGAAGAAGCTATGCTGACAGGCTTGGCGCGTGATGGTGGGCTTTATGTTCCAGAAATATATCCTACACTTTCATCTCAACAAATTTCGTCATTTTCAACCAAATCTTATGAAGAAGTAGCATTTGAAATAATGAAACCATTTGTTGGTGATACGTTTTCAGATGATGAATTTAAAAGAATTATTAAATCTGCATATGCTGGTTTTTCACACAAAGCAAAGTGCCCGATGGTCCAGCTTTCAGAGAACCACTTCTTATTAGAGTTATTCCATGGCCCAACATTGGCATTTAAAGATGTTGCAATGCAGTTAATTGGCCAAATGTTTGAGGTAGCGTTAAAGCGACGTGGTGAAAAAGTTACCATAGTTGGTGCAACATCGGGTGATACGGGTTCAGCAGCAATGGAGGCCTTTAAAGGCTTAGCTTCTGTTGATTTATTTATCATGTATCCTCATGGTAGAGTTTCAGAAGTTCAGCGCCGTCAAATGACAACTCCGAAAGAAGCTAATGTTCATGCATTAGCTGTTGATGGTGATTTTGATACTTGCCAAGCATTACTTAAAGATATGTTTAATGATTTCGATTTTCGTGATGATGTGCGGTTAGCAGGAGTAAATTCAATTAATTGGGCAAGAGTTTTAGCTCAAGTTGTTTATTACTTTACATCTGCTGTTGCTTTAGGTGCGCCAAATCGAAAGATTTCTTTTTCTGTTCCTACAGGTAATTTTGGGGATATTTTTGCAGGATATGTAGCAAAGAGAATGGGCTTACCAATTGATCGCTTGATAATAGCAACTAATCAAAATGATATCCTACACAGGACAGTCAAAACAGGAAGTCATACAAAATCTGGTGTAAAGCCATCAATTAGTCCATCAATGGATATACAAGTTAGCTCAAACTTTGAACGTTTGATCTTTGATTTATATAATCGTGATGGTGATAAAGTATCTGAATTATTTGATGCTTTAAAAAGTAAAGGAACATTTACTTTATCTATCGAAGCTAACAAAAAATTGAATGATGAATTTGATAGTGGATGTTGCTCTGATATTGAAACTTCTCAAGCAATAAAGAAATATTATAACTCCATGGGTGAAATACTATGCCCGCATAGCGCAATTGGCGTAAGCGTTTCTGAAGAACATATGAATGAAACACCAATAATCACTTTGGCAACAGCTCATCCAGCAAAGTTTCCTGATGCAGTTGAAAAAGCTTGTGGGATTATTCCAAATTTGCCTCCTCACATGGCAGATCTATATGTTCGTGATGAAAGAATGACCCGTGTATCAGGTGATTTAAACGCTTTAGAAGCAATTATACGAAAAGGTATAAAATGAATAATAATGTGAGGATTACAACACTCGACAACGGCTTTCGTATAGTCAGTGAAAATATGCCTGGTTTAAAGTCAGCATCCTTAGGGGTATGGGTTAGTGCTGGGTGCCGCAATGAAAGTCCCAAACAAAATGGTATTGCTCATTTTCTTGAACATATGGCTTTTAAAGGTACAAAAAAACGAAATGCTTTAGAAATTGCTCAAGCTATTGAAGACGTTGGTGGATATATTAATGCATACACAAGCCGTGAGATGACTGCATATTATGTTCGTGTTCTTGAGGATGATGTCCCTTTAGCGTTAGATGTTATTTCAGATATTGTATTAAATTCAGTATTTGACGCCAAAGAATTAGAAATAGAACGGGGTGTTATTTTACAGGAAATAGGTCAATCTTTAGATACACCAGACGATATAATCTTTGATTGGCTTCAAGATAAAGCGTACCCTAATCAAGCCATGGGAAGAGCAATTTTAGGCAGTACAGAAAATGTTAGATCATTCAGCAGAGAAGATTTGCAGAATTTTGTAAATGAGCACTATGGCCCAGAACAGATGGTACTCTCAGCGGCTGGTTCAGTAGATCATGATGCACTTGTTGAAGAAGCACAAATTTTATTTGGAGGATTAAGACGAACACCAAAATTATTAAATGAAGCTTCAAAATTTATTGGTGGTGAAGTCCGAGTAGTTAAAGATTTAGAGCAAGCGCATTTTGCTCTTTCTTTTGAATCTGCAAGCTATTTAGATGATAAAATATATACAGCTCAAATTTACGCTACTGCTTTAGGTGGAGGAATGTCATCCCGATTATTTCAAGAAATTAGGGAAAAGCGTGGGTTGTGTTATTCAATATATGCCTCTGCAGGTGCATTTGCTGATAGTGGGATGATGACAATATACTCAGGAACAAGCTCTGATGATATTTCGGGTCTTGCAAATATTACTATTGATGAAATAAAACGCTCTGCTGCTGACATGACAGATGAAGAAGTAGCAAGATCACGGGCTCAAATGAAAGCTGGAATGCTAATGGGATTAGAGGGAGCATCTTCTCGTTGTGAACGGTTAGCTAGAACTATTCTGATATTTAATCGAGTTCCTGATTTAGATGAGATAGTAAGAAAGATTGATGCTGTTAATGCTACGCATGTAAAAGAATTTGCGAAAAATTTATGTGAATCCTCTATTGCTTACGCATTATATGGACCAGTCAAGGATGCCCCAAATGTTAACGATTTAGAGAAACGTCTGGCAGTATAGTGATGTTTCTAAAAAAACAATTAGATCTAATATTAGAAACACCTAATTGTATTTTAAGATTACCCATGATGAGTGACCATTTGCAATGGGTTGATCAAAGACAAAAATCCAAAGATTTTTTGGAGAATTGGGAACCTATTTGGTCGCCAGATTTTTTTTCTAAGCGTGCATTCCAGAATAGAGTCTATTGGGCAAATAAATCGTTTAAGAATTTAAGTAGCCTTCCATTATTCATTATTAGAAGGGATGATAATCAATTGGTAGGAGCTATCACCCTGGATAATATTCGCCGAGGGCCAGCCCAATCTGGAACTCTTGGTTATTGGATTGGTCAAGATTATGCCAGGTTAGGATATATGTCAGAAGCTATAAAAGCTGTGGTTGCTTACAGTTTTTCTAAAATTGATCTTAGTAGAATTGAAGCAGCTACATTGCCAAATAATTTTGCTTCAAGAGGTTTGTTGGAAAAATCGGGTTTTAAATATGAAGGTGTGGCTCAAAGTTATTTGCAGATTTCGGGTCGTTGGAGAAGCCACGTTCTGTATGCGAATTTGCGAAATGATAGGCGTGGTAAAACCGAAGCTGGAGTTGAATAAATCAAATGGAACAACAAATGAGTAGAATATTTGATATTTTAGTTTCTAAATTTGGTTCTGATTTAATTAGTTTAGCTGATGCCAACTATCTTGAGGAACCAAGGGGGAGATATAAATCAAACCCTATGCCAGTAATTAAGCCAAGAACAACTAAACAAGTTTCGGAAATTATTTATTTCTGCAATCAAAATAACATTGGGGTTATACCTTATGCTGGTGGAACAGGATTAGTCGGTGGTCAAACAATAAAATCTGATAAAGATATAATCTTGTTATCAGTCGAACGAATGCAATCAATTCGAGATATCTTGCCAGAGGAAAATATTATTATTGTTGAAGCTGGTGCTATTTTAGAAAATGTAAGGCAAGCGGCAAACGATATAGACAGGTTATTTCCCTTGGCATTAGCTTCGCAAGGATCTTGTAGAATTGGAGGTAATCTTGCTACGAATGCAGGAGGAGTACAGGTGCTTCGTTATGGGAATACTCGTGATCTATGTCTGGGGATAGAAGCAGTACTGCCAGATGGAAGTATTTTAAATGGATTAAAGAGACTTAGAAAAGATAATACTGGATATGATATAAGAAATTTACTCATTGGTTCAGAGGGAACTCTTGGTATCATTACCGCTGCATGTTTAAAACTTTTTCCAAAACCTAAAGAAACAATTACGGGACTGCTTGAAATATCAAGCCCTGAAATTGCAATCAAAACATTAGCTGATTTGCAAGCTAAGTTAGATTCCTCAATAACAGCCTTTGAATTAATACATAAGCAATCATATAATTTTCTATCAGAAGTATGCCCTGATGTAAAAATCCCTTTTAATAAACATCCTGAATGGTCAATTTTGATTGAGTTATCTGGTGGTATGGGATCTAATTTAGAAAGTAGATTGTTTGAAGGTATCGAAGAGTTATTAATTAAAGGTTTAATTAATGATGCACTTATTGCTCAGTCTGAAAAACAAGCAAATGAATTCTGGAATTTGAGGGAAAACATACCTGAAGCGAATAGAAGAATTGGCTCGATATCAAATCATGACATATCTTTACCCATTTCCCTAATACCTAAATTTATTGATGAAATGCCAGACGCTATGGTACATTTAGGAGACTTGAGGATTAACTGTTTTGGTCATTTAGGTGATGGAAATTTACATTATAATGTTTTCCCTCCCTATGGGAAAAATAAAAACGATTATCAACATTTGAGAGAAGAAATTAAGACAATTATACATGATAAGATTAATGAATTTGGTGGATCTGTTTCTGCTGAACATGGAATTGGTAGATTAAAAATTGATGATTTAGAAAAATATGGTGATCCTATAAAATTAATGGCAATGCGTTCTATAAAAAATGCAATAGATCCAAAAGGTATCATGAATCCTGGCGCCGTTCTCAGAGAGAAGAAGTAATTTTATTTTAACCTAACTGTAAATTATAAACCATCAAATTCACATAATACATAAGTTGGAACACCAAGATTTTCTATTTTTTTCCTTCCACCTAAATCTGGTAAGTCAATAATAAATGAGGCCATTTCTACACTACCGCCTAATCTTTCAATTAAATTAATCCCAGCTTCGGCAGTACCGCCAGTAGCAATTAAATCATCAAATAATAATACTCTTTGCCCTGCTTGAATAGCATCATCATGAATTTCTAACGTTGCTTCACCATATTCTAGGCTGTAATCTTGAGAGATTGTTTTGCCTGGTAATTTTCCTTTTTTCCGGATCATGGTAAACCCTAATTCTAATTTGTAAGCTAATGCAGCGCCAAGCATAAACCCACGTGCTTCAAGACCTGCAACTTGATCAAAGTTATAAACGGCCATTGCTTTAGCCATTTCATTCACAGTTTCTTGTAGACCTTTTGAACTATTAAAAAGTGTTGTTATATCACGAAATTGTATTCCTTTATGAGGGAAGTCTGGGATAGTTCTGATATATTTCTTTATATTACTAGGCATATTTTTCTCTTTTGTTTTTTATTTTAATACTCGCCCAGCAACCGCATCTAGTTTTTTTACCATTTTTGGATCACGGGAATTTGGTTGAGTCAAAATTGCAAATTCAAGTGCTTTATCACACCCTTCAGTACAGATTGATCGCTCAGAGGTTAGTAGCTTAGGCAAATTTGCGACTAATTTTTTTGCATTCTCTGCATTAGTTCGTAAAGTTTTAATAATATTTGTTATATCAACTTCACCATGATCTGGATGCCAGCTATCATAATCAGTAATCATTGCTACAGAAGTATAACAAATTTCTGCTTCGCGTGCTAATTTTGCTTCTGGCATATTTGTCATTCCAATTACATCACATCCCCAAATTTCTCTGTATAACTTACTTTCAGCTAAAGTTGAAAATTGGGGCCCTTCCATTGCTAGATAACATCCACCCATATGAACTTTAATATTTTCTACAGATGCAGCTTTTTGGCAAATTTCACCTAATCTTGAACAAGTAGGTTTTGCAAGCGACACATGGGCAACACATCCAGGACCAAAAAAAGTCTTCTCACGAGAAAAAGTACGATCAATAAATTGATCTACAATGACAAAATCTCCAGGCCTCAAGTCTTCTCTAAACGATCCACAAGCAGATATTGATATTATGTCAGTGACACCACATCTTTTCATTACATCTATATTTGCCCTATAGTTAATAGATGATGGTGATTGAATATGACCTCTGCCATGCCTAGGTAGAAAAACCATTTTAATACCTTTAATGTGTCCAACTAGGACATCATCAGATGGTGAGCCAAAACTACTATTAACACTTATCCATTGTGGATCTTCTAGATCGTCGATCTCATAAATTCCACTACCACCAATAATACCAAGTATCATTTAACCTAATGCCCTCTTATGTTTTTAAAACATTAACTTTGATTAGCTTTATTGCAATATCTTTTACTAGCCCAATCTTTTTGCATTTCAGTTTCTACTGCAAAGGGTCTAACCTTTCTAATTCTATTTAGAGCGCTATCAGGTGCCAGACCTTGTTCAACAAGTAATCTCATAGCAATCATGCCTGATCGACCCTGCCCCCCCTTGCAATGAATCAAAATACGTTTGTTGGACTCTAATAGATCTAGTAATTCACAAATTATTATATTTATATTTTCCGTTGGAGTATCAAAATCTTTTACAGGTAAATGTATCCATCTCTTTGAACATATTGATATTTTTTTTTCAAAATCGTCAATTTCGAACTCTTCTTTATTAGTCATTGTAACGATTGCATCGGCTTCCCAGGCCTTTATCTTGTGAAACTCCTCATTTGAGAAGGGCTGTCTGCAGATAGTTAGCTTACCTTTGTGATATCCATTAATTGAAAAGAGTTTGAATGGCTGTTGATTCATTTTGGGCGATCTAATTCATAAACTTTGGATATAGTTGCATAATCTTTATATCCTAACCGTGCAATCGGGCGATATTTTGTAACATCTAACTTACCATCTATTATAAATTCATCTTTGATATGAACCGCAGTGACTAGTCCGATAACCCATTTGCTTGTTCCAGGCAGTGTAATGATGTCGTGTAATTTACATTCTAAAGAAACTGGTGCTTCACTTACAAAAGGTGCATCAACGGTTACACCATTCGACTGTGTTAGGCCTGCAATTTCGTATTCATCTTCGTTATGAGGAAAATGGCCAGAAGAAATATTCATTTGATTTTTCAAAGCTTCGGAAACAATACTTACACAAAAATTTCCAGTTTCTTGAATATTAGTTAGGCTATCTTTAGGCTCGTCAATGCCAATTTTGGATGGGCCAGATCCAAATCCAATTATTGGAGGATTGTCCTGCATTCCATTGAAAAAAGAGTATGGAGCAAGGTTACTGCGTCCTTTCTTATCAATTGTAGAGATCCATGCAATGGGTCTGGGTGCGACTATTGCTTTGAAAGGATTATATCTTAGACCATGGTTATTGAGATCGGTTGTATAAAACATCTGGTAATTCCTAGTTTTCACATTTGCTCAATTCTTAACGGCATGCTATCCGCAATGCTAGAGTAAGAAGTGCAAAACGATCAGATATGTACGAAATAAAACAAGAAAAAAAAGAAGATTGGTGGGATGTAGAAAGCTTGCTTGATTTATCTTTTGCACCTGGAAGAGAAGCATTAAGTTCTTATAGGCTTCGTGATGGCGTGTCACCAGTATCTGAACTTTGCCTTGTCGCTAGAGACATTAATGGAATTATTGGTGGTTCAATTAGATTTTGGCCAATTCAAATTGGTTCTGATAAAGTTAGAGCATTATTGCTAGGTCCAATTGCAGTGCATCCTACTATACAAGGAGAGGGTGTTGGTGGTGAATTGATACGATCTTCTTTAGACTTGGCAAAAAAAAGTGGATGGACAAGAATTGTTTTGATTGGTGATGAAATATATTATACAAAATTTGGCTTTAAAAAATCAACATTCTTGAAATTCCCACCACCAACAAATCCTAATAGATTACTATATTTAGAATTAAAATCTGATTCATTTAATGGAGTAATTGGTGAAATACAAAGAGCTGAGTAGATTATAATCAATTAAACTAATTTTTATTACGCAACCATTCAACTAAGTGTTCTCTAACAGATTGGGCTCCTGATTTGCGTGCTTCATTAATTATTAATCGTGCTTCATTTAAATCTGTTTTTAAAAGTATATTCTTTACAGGTCCAATTGATGCAGGTCTCATAGACAGCTCTCGAAGGCCCATAGCTGCAAAACATAAGGCCTCAATTGGCTTGCCTGCATCTTCACCACAAAAACTAACAGGAGTTCCATGGGCATCGCAACGTTCAGCTATAAGTTCTATGAAGCTTAAATAACTAACATTTAATGTGTCGTATCTCTTTCTTACACGTTCATTTTCACGATCAGCTGCATAAAAAAATTGTTTTAAATCATTACCACCGATCGAAATAAAGTCACACTGTTCAAAGAATTGATCAGGTGCAAATGCGAGACTGGGTGTCTCAAGCATTGCTCCAATCTTTATTTCTTTTGGAATAAGATGCCCAATTTTTTCTTCATTTTCTAATACCTTGAAAAACAATTCTCGTGCATCTTTGAATTCGTTAAATTGTGCAATGAACGGGAACATTATTCGTAAAGGCCGGCCTTTTGCACCTCTTATTAGTGCTTGTAATTGCATCTTCATAACGCCTTGCTTATCTAAGCCCAGTCTAATAGCTCTCCATCCCATTGCAGGGTTTGGTTCGTCCATTGGATTCATATATGATGCAACTTTATCTGATCCTATATCTAATGTCCGAAATGTTACTGGTTTGCCATGTGCATTATCCATCACAATTCCATAAGTTTTAGCTAGCTCATCTCTTTTTGGAACAGCATTTCGCATCAAAAATAGTAATTCTGTTCTGAATAATCCAACACCTTCAGCGCCAGAATTTTCCAAACTTGGTAGATCCACTAATAATCCAGCATTCATCTTCATTTTAATTTGAGTGCCATCTAAAGTCTTTGCTGGCAGATCACGAATTTTAGCATATTTTTGTTGTTCTTTTGTCAACATGGCTAATTTATCTTGAAAGGCTATTCGCACTTCGTCGGTTGGTCGAAGGTGAATAATGCCTTGTTCACCATCAACCAAAATGGGGTCACCATTCAAGGCTTCTCGAGTTATATGGCTTACGTGAATTATCATAGGAATTGCCCAAGCCCGAGCTATAATCGCAGCATGTGAACCAACGGAACCTTCTTCTAATACTACAGCTTTTAATTTTTTTCCGTATTCTAATAGTTCTGCTGGACCGATGTTGCGTGCAATTAAGATGGCATTATCTGGAACTGCTTCAGAAGGTTTTCGGCCTTGACCAGTTAATAGTCGTAGAAGCCGGTTTGAAAGATCATCAAGATCTTGAAGCCTTTCACGGAGATATGGATCTGGAACTCTTGCCATACGAGCTCGAGTAGAAGATTGTTCTTTTTCAACAGCCAATTCAGCAGTTAAGCCACTATTAATACTTGCTTCAAGTCTGGTCATCCATCCTTTAGAGTTAGCTAACATTTGATATGCTTTTAAGATATCAGTTTGTTCTTTGCCTCCTCCAATTCGATTAATGCTTAGTAAATCATCAACACTCAGCCGTAATTGATCCATTGCATCTGCTAGTCTATTAATTTCTTCTTCTGGATCGTCTGCTATAAGATTTGAAACAACTATTTTTGGGTCGTGAAGAAGTACTACGCCTTGTGCTGAACCTTCTTGAGCAATTCCGCCGGTCAACATATGTGCTCTTTTATGTGGGGCTGACATTGCTTCACCATCACCAACAAAAGCACCAAGCTCTTTCATTTCAGCAATTACCATCGCAACGACTTCTAAAGCATATACATCATCGTCTGAATACTTTCTTGCTTTGCGATCTTGAACAACAAGGACACCTAAAACCTCACCCATTCGTTGAATTGGAATGCCAGCAAAAGAATTAAAAAATTCTTCACCTGTCTCAGGCATATAACGAAAACCTTTAGTTTGTGTCGCATTTTCAGCATTTAAAGGTTGAGCAGTTTTAGCAACTTTCCCTACTAGACCTTCACCAACACGCATTCTTGTTTGATGGACAGCTTCTTTTTTCAAGCCTTGAGTAGCGCATAGCTCTAAAGTTAAGCGGTCTCTTCGCAAATATATTGAACAGACTTCACTATTCATAGAGCTAGAAACGATCTCAACGATATGATCCAAACGCGCTTGTCCACCAGCATCTTCTGCCATGGTTTCACGAAGTCGTTTTAGTAAATCGCGAGAGTCATTTCTTGCGTGTTTTGTCATTTTCTCCAGCTTTATGCATTTTCTAATTCAAATGCATCATGCAACGCTCTGACAGCTAATTCCATATATTTTCTATCAACTAAAACAGATACTTTGATTTCTGATGTAGTTATAACACGTATGTTTACACCTTCATTAGCTAAAACTTCAAACATTTGTGCTGCAACACCAGCATGACTTCGCATGCCATTGCCAACTATTGAAATTTTTGCCACCAACGTATCTGCAATTAGTTCTTTATAATTAATTAAATCTGCGCTCATAGCTTCTGTTAGAGCTTTTTTTGCTCGAATTACTTGGTCAACTGGGCATGAGAAAGTCATATCAGTTCGACCTTCTTCAGATATATTTTGAACTATCATGTCTACATTTACACCAGCATCAGCTAAGGGTACAAAAATAGCGGCTGCAACTCCCGGGCGATCCGCCACAGATACAAGTGTTAGCTTTGCTTCATCTCTTGAATATGCAACGCCTTTTACTGCTTTAATATTTTCCATAATATCTTTCTCCTGGCATACCATTGTGCCTATATTTTCAGATATGTCTTCTTCAAAACTTGATAACACACGAAGAGGTATTTTATAACTTCGTGCCAATTCAACTGATCTAGTCTGTAAAACCTTTGCACCTAAAGATGCTAATTCTAACATTTCTTCATATGATATGTTATTTAATTTTCGTGCTTCAGAAACTATTCTTGGGTCAGTAGTATAAATTCCATCAACATCAGTATATATGTCACATCTCACGGCATTTACTGCTGCTGCAAACGCTACAGCAGTGGTATCTGATCCGCCCCGACCCAATGTAGCAATTCGACCATCATCCATAACGCCTTGAAAACCTGCAATAACAGCAACTTTGTGGCCACTCTCAAAAGATTTATTTAAATTATCTGTGGGAATGGCATCTATCCGTGCACTTTCATGATGCCCAGTAGCTTGGACAGGAACTTGCCATCCCTGCCAAGATCTGGCTGGAACACCCATCTCTTGTAATCTTAATGCCATTAAGCCACTTGTAATATTCTCTCCAGAGGAAACAACTGAGTCGTACTCTGCTTGATCATAATCTTCTTTTGTCTCTTTTACCCAACTAACTAGTTCATTAGTTTTACCGGACATGGCAGAAACTATTACAATGACTTCGTGGCCATTTTTGACTTCTTGTGCAACTTTTGAAGCTGCATTGGCAATTTTGTCCAAATCAGCTACGGAAGTACCACCGAATTTCATTACTAAGCGTGACATAACTTTGCCCAACCTTTATTTGTTTTAAATATCAGTTACCTAAATGTGATTATGAGGGCAAGATGATAAAAATTTATAAATTAATTTGTTTGCCTTTTGGTCCAAGGTAATGGAATGACAGGAATTCCATCGTCAATTAAAGATTTAGCATCTTTGATCTTTGCTTCTCCATAAATTGAACGAATAGGGGAATCTCCTTCGTGCATTGCTCGCGCTTCAGATGCAAAATTCTTACCCACATCTTCTGACTCAGCTTCAATTTTCTTCCTAGCGTCTGAAATTTTCTTTTCAATCTCGGAGGCTGGTTTAGTTAATGAGACAGCTTGTTTTGTTCTTGAAGGACTAACCTGAGGTGACATTATTGCCCGTTTTATCTCATCTGAACCACAAGACGGGCATGATAGCATATTAGCTTTCTCTAGCTTATCAAAAGCTTCAAGACTATCAAACCAACTACTAAAAGCATGATTATTTTCACATTTGAGATTATAATGAATCATAATTATATATTAAATAAAAAAGCTTTGAATGTTAAGCAGGCCGATATCCAAATATTAACGTCGTCTATCGCGTCGCGCAGACATTGGCTGAAATGCTACAGCATTATGAGCTTCGCAGTATGGTTTTCCTGTTTCAACATTTAAGCCGCAAAACCAAAAATCTTCAGTTGCGGGGTCACCAACTGGCCATTTGCAAGTTCTTTCAGTGAGTTCCATCAATGAAAGTTTTTTAGCTTTCTTTTCTATTTTAGCCACTTTTTCCAATGCTTCTGCAGAAATCTCATTGGCTGATGGCTGAGGAGGTAACGGTTGCCCGGCTTTAATAATAGGTTTTCGAGGAGGTATATTTGTTGCTTTTGGTGTTGTAATCTTACTTTCAGTAGTCGAAATTACAGGAGCCGTTGATGGCGTAGATTTTATTTTGCTAGGCTCTTTTTTAGTTGATGCTTTAGTAGTTGTAGCACGATTAGAAAGCCCCAAGCGATGTACTTTACCAATAACAGCATTTCTTGTAACACCACCTAGCTCTTTTGCGATTTGGCTGGCGGATTTACCCTCGCCCCACATCTTTTTGAGGACCTCTACGCGATCATCTGTCCAAGCCATATAAAATTCTCCAAAGCATATACGAATAAGGCGAACTTTATGTTTACCTATTATTCAGGGATTATTAATCGCGACAATATACCTGTTAGGATTGATGAGGACAATCCCTACCTACCGATTTATGTAATATTAAATTTTTGGTTCTAATTTTATTTTTTCTCGCCATGCGAGCAAAATAGCACCAGTTAATATTATAGATATTCCTATTAGACTGATATAATCAGGAATTTCGTCAAATAGTGCAAAATCGTAGAATGTAACAAATATTAATGTCATGTATGAAAATGGAGCTATGTAACTTGCATCAGCTAGTGCTATTGCATTTATATAAAAAGCTTGAGCGCATATCATCAACAAACCTAGTGAAATTAATGCAATCCATTGATAAAGTGTTGGTTGTTGCCAAATAAAGTATGCTGCGCTTATGGAGACTATAAACCCAATAGAGTTATTTATTATTAAGATTTGAAACGAATTCTCTTTTTTGGTTATTATTTTCATTAAAATTAATTCACAACCCATTAATACTGCCGCAAATAGCGCTAAAAGCCCAGCGATTTGAAATGTATTATTTGAAGGTCTAAGTAAAATAAATGAACCGGTTAATGCTAAAAATACCGCTAGCCATCTGTATTTGCCAATTTTTTCTTTTAAGAAGTATACTGCAAATAGCATAGCAAAAACTGGATTTAGAAAACTTATTGCTGTTGCATCTGTTAATGGGATCATTGATGCAGATGCAAACATCAATGTTACACCACTCCATCCTAGAATTGAGCGCATTAAATGTAATTTTAAGTTTGGCGACTTAATTGTGGGTTTTTTTATTACAAAAATTATTACTAAAGCCATCCATGCAAATGAAAACCTTCCTGCACTGATTATGAGAGGATGCAAGGGTTTACCTAACCAATCTTGACCTAAACTTTTTGCTAACACCATTGTGCCTGCGATGAATATTGTTGCAAGAATTATGAGTATCGCAGCTTTTCTTTTTGGGTCTAAAAAATTTATTTTATTGTACATGAAAGACTTGCTATGAAAAATGAAATAGAAATTGATAATTACTTAGAGAATTGACTTAAATTCACGAATAGCGCAAATAGATTTTTTAGTTTCTCTCGAGGAGTGAAGAATTGATACCATCTGTTATGCCTACATATGCTCGGGCACCTCTTTCATTTACAAAAGGTGAAGGAAGTTGGCTGATTGATGAAAATTCTCAAAAATATTTAGATATGGGCGCAGGAATAGCTGTAAATATTTTAGGACATGCACATCCTGACTTAATTAAAGTTTTGCACGCTCAAGCAGAAAGGCTTTGGCATACATCAAATTTATACAATGTACCTAATCAGAAAAAGTTAGCTGATGTATTAGTTGATGAAACTTTTGCGGATACTGTATTTTTTACAAATTCAGGAACAGAAAGTATGGAATGTGCAATAAAGATGGCTCGTAAGTTTCATTATGAAAAAGGAAATTCCAAACGGACAAAAATAATTACTTTTGAAGGATCATTCCATGGAAGATCGATCGGAATGATATCAGCAGCTGGTTCTGAAAAACTAACAAAAGGTTTTGGCCCTTTGCTACCTGGTTTTATACAAATTCCTTTTGGTGATCATGAAGCATTAAATGCTGAAATTGATGAAACAATAGCCGCTATAGTAATCGAGCCAATTCAAGGTGAAGGTGGAATTTTACCAGTGCCTGATCAGTGTTTAAAAGGTTTGAGAGATTGTTGTGATAAAAATGGTATTTTGCTTATTTTTGATGAGATCCAATGTGGCATGGGTCGAACTGGAAAGTTATTTGCACATGAATGGTCGGGTGTAGATCCAGACATTATGGCTATAGCAAAAGGTATTGGTGGCGGCTTCCCACTGGGCGCTTGCCTTGCTACATCAAAAGCGGCAATTGGCATGACGGTGGGGACACATGGTTCGACTTATGGTGGTAATCCTCTTGCAACTGCTGTTGGGCTTGAGGTTATGAAGCATGTTAATACGTCTGAATTCCTGAACAACGTAAATTTTTTAGCTAGTAATTTTAGGCAGAGTTTAGAAGGGCTTGTGGCCGAGTATCCTAAAATATTTAAATCAGTGAGGGGCTCTGGTTTAATGTTGGGTATTGAGTGCGCCGTTCCAAATATTGATGTTGTTAATGCTGGTTATGATAATAAAATATTGACGGTGCCAGGGGGTGCAAACGTCATCCGACTATTGCCTGCTTTAAATGTTTCAATGAATGAACTAAAAGAAGCAATCATAAGATTGCGTGCAACGGCATCTAAGTTAGAGGCATCTTTATGAAACATTTTTTAGATATAAATAAAACAAATCTAGACGATTTAAACAGAATATTAGAACAAGCCAAAAAAACAAAAATCACGCGAACCGGCTTTTCAAATGGTGCACCTGATCAAAATCAAGCTTTATCAGGAAAAATGGTAGCATTGATATTTGAAAAGCCATCCACTCGAACAAGAGTGTCTTTTGACATGGGGGTTCGACAGATGGGTGGCCAGACTATGGTTTTATCTGGTGCTGAAATGCAAATAGGACATGGTGAAAGTATAGCCGATACTGCTCGTGTCTTGTCTAGGTATGTTGACATGATAATGATACGCACATTTGCAGAAGCTACGTTACTTGAGCTTGCTGAATATTCGAATGTACCTGTAATTAATGGCTTAACGGATAGATCACATCCTTGCCAGATTATGGCAGATATAATGACTTTTCAGGAAAAACATGGATCTATATCTGGTAAAAAAGTTGTATGGCTTGGGGATGGTAATAATGTTTGTACATCCTTTTTACATGCTGCTGGTAAGTTTGGATTTAATTTAACCTTTGCTGGGCCTGAAGCATTGAATCCAGAGATTGAAGCTATGGGATACGCTAGGTCAAATGGAAGTGTAATTGAAATTGAAAGAGATGCTTCAAAAGCTGTAAAAGATGCAGATTTAATTGTAACTGATACATGGCTTTCAATGCATGATGATCAGGCAGCAAGAGCGCGCCGACATAATCTTCTTAGACCTTATCAAGTAAATTCTGAGTTAATGAAAATGGCTAATAAGGATGCAATTTTTATGCATTGTTTGCCTGCACATAGAGAAGAGGAGGTTACCTCAGAAGTGATGGATGGCGCAAATTCTGTTGTTTTTGATGAAGCTGAAAATAGATTACATGTTCAGAAAGCAATTATGCAGTGGTGTCTGGAGGAATAATTCAAAAATCTTTAGTTCTTATAGGCCTAATTGATCTTTGACAGTTTTTGCTTTGATTTCTTCAACGTCACCGGGCTTTAAATCGTCTAGTTTAAATGGCCCGTATGAGACTCTTATTAACCTGTTTACTTTGAGACCAACATATTGCATCGCACGTCTTATTTCACGATTTTTTCCTTCACGAAGACCAATTGTTAACCACGCATTTGAACC
>FZLS01000074.1 GCA_900197625.1 Rhodobacteraceae bacterium Water-Bin34
CCATCAAAAAGGTAATTCGGTTTCATTTCATCACGAATTATTTCTTTGAGTTGCCCATTTTTAACTGCATCTATTTGAGGGCCCCGTCGCATTCTTACATCAGACAACTCTGCCAGAGGATTTGTGTCAAGTAATGCTAACCGTTCAACTCTCTCTGATGCTTGAGATAAAACTTCCATTGCTACTATCCCACCCATTGAAAGCCCTGCTAATGCAAAAACTGGCGGTGCATTATTTAAGACATCGGCAGCCAATTCTGAAATTGTTTCATGACCAGAAATTTGCACAAAATGCACTTCTCTTTTATTAGACAGTTCACTTATTTGGTAAGCAAAAAGACGTTCATCACACATCATTCCAGGTAGCAAAACAAGAGGCGTCATGAGGCTAAAGCGGCACCCTCAGATAAAGATTTGAGTTTTGCGTAAGCAATTTGTGGGTCTACAGCTCCAAAGCCAGCAAAAGTACCAAATCCACAATCTGACCCTGCAATAACTCTATCTTTTCCAACAATATCCGTAAATCGCTCAATTCTTTGCGCAACAAGTTCTGGGTGCTCAACAAAATTGGTCGTAGTATCAACCACACCCGGAACTAATACCTTATTGTCAGGAATCTCAGATTTTCTATCTCTGAATACAGTCCATTCATGCGCATGTCTTGGGTTGGAAGTTTCAAATAATAAGTAACCAGCGTTTGCAGACATCAAGGTAGAAAACATTTTATCCATGGGAATATCACAACAATGAGGCCCTTCGTAATTTCCCCAACAAATATGAATTCTAACTTTTTCTTCTGGAACGTCTTTTAACGCATAGTTTAATGCTTCGACATGTGAAGCAGCAACTTTAAGAAATTCATCGTCGCTTAAATCATTAAAAAGCATATGCCTCGAGAGCGCTAAATCTGGGCAATCCAATTGCAAATCTAATCCAGATGCTACGATTGTTTCATATTCTGTTTTCATCGCATCCGCTAATGCAGATAAATATTCTTCTCGTGTCTTATAAAAATCATTTTGTAAAAATAAAGAAATTACACCAGGAGAGGCAGCATTCATAAAACCTCTGGTTCTTCCGTGTGCAGACATTGCGGCTTTTAAATTACTAATATCTTTTTGTAATTCCCCCTGACCTTTTGACGAAACGGGCCCAGTACACATAGGTCTAGCATATTGAGGTGTACCTCCTTCATTTGCAAGGCGCTCTAAAAATGTTGGAAACATTTTAAGATCAGCTGGAGCATTTCGAGGACTATCACCCGAAAAGCCTGTATAACGATCCTTTACATAAGTTGCATATGATATTTTTGAAGTTTCACCGTCACTAACAATATCAATTCCAGATTCTGTTTGTTTCCCAACAGTATCATGCACTGCTTTTGTCATTACTTCATCAAATGATGTTTCATCATAATCCTCATTATTTTCACGAGCAAATATAAAATCAACAACCTCCTGTGATCTAGGTAAACTACCAACATGCGAAGTACGAATTCTTGCCATTTTTCTTCTCTCTTATTATTTTAATTTTTGGTCCATGTTGGGCCAGCAGGATCATCATTAGATTTTACACGGTACATACTTGCTTCTCCAGCCATTGATGGTTCAAGTTTGTGTGAAAACCCAGCAGGTAAAATACACGTATCACCAGGATTTAATGTAACTGTATAATTTTCCCATTTTAGGAACCAATGTCCACGCACAGGCATCAGAACAATTGAATCTTTAAAAGTTAAAACCTCATCATGTAATGATCCTCGAGTAATGAAATCCATTTCAAACCCTGGTTTATCTGGTAACATTGCGTCTTCACCGATTACTTTTACTGGTGATTTTCCTGCTAAACCCATTAAATCTAGGTATCGAGCTACGTGCCTTGGAATAACATCAATTGCAGGTGGTTCAGGCATTTTTTCTAATTTTTCATCTGATAATATTGGCATTGGTAAAACACCTTTAGGCAATTTTTGACCCTTTTTACTATCATAAAGCTTTCCATTATCCCCTAAAATCAAACCGTGTTCAGCGGCATCTTGAATAACTTGAGGTGCCCATGTTACGCCACCACCAGCATCATCGCCCCCTAAAACGGCCATTATCATTCCATAATCTAAGCCTATATTTTCAAAGCCACGAAATATACCCGTCGGTATGTTAATTATATCACCTTCTTCTAAAACTACTTCACCAGCCTTACCCCATCGCCCCCAAAAAAATCTCCACCTGCCTTTTAGAACAAAAAAGACTTCGGCAGTGGTATGACTGTGTAAAGAGTTTCTACATCTTGGCGGTTGGCCGGCTGCGCCAATATTAAACCCTGGTGTATCTTTTATATGTACATGCTGATCTGGGCTCTCAGAAACACCTCCACCAATTATAGTGAAGTTCTCTTTTTGATCGCTGCCAGGAGTATGTGCATCAATAAACGCAGTTTTGCATGGAATTAAATCTCCATACCTAACAATCCGTGATTCTAATTCTTCTGAGTTCATTTTACTATCCTGTCTTCATTGCGATTTGTTTCCAAATCGATGTTTCATCATAGAGAGTATATTCTCTTCGTATCCCCCATGGGCCAAATTCTACGTGACTTGCTCCCATAATATGAACTTCCGCTCCAGTTGGCTTCCCAAAAGCTCCCCAACCGTCATGTTTTCCTGTCAAACTCCAACGAATAGCGGCTCTAGGAGGCATTAATGGATCTTCTCTTCCTATCTGATGATCAATAGAAAAAGTTGCTGATGGAAATGCTGCTCTGAGTTTAGTCCAAAAACCATCAACACCATCTGAAGAATATAATTCGCTCCCACCAGGGTAAAAACCTGTCACAGCTCGATCATATTCTACAGGAATTACATTCAAATCAGCAAACATAATCCTATTTAATATATCTGAATACTTCTCGCCCCAATCATTATCATTTCCACGACCCGTATACGGTCCAGTTTTATCAATAGATGGGTGGAAAGGCTGTATACATTTCTCAGGTCCACCCTCTCTCTTAATAAGATCTATTGCATACTCTTTTGGGTCCCAACCTAATTGGCGTACTACAGCGCCTTGGTCTCTAATTAACCATTCATCATTAATTTGATTATTAATTGCATGACAATCTGCAATTACTCTATAACGTAATTTCTTACCTGAAGCTTTCCCATAAACACCATCACCAAGATGCGTTGCAGTGGTTAGAATTCTATGAGAAGAAAGCATCCCTTCCTCTGGCGATCCAGACCAAATAACATCCTCGCCCAAAAGTCTCCGGTCAGGAAATTCAGCCAATGTTGACATTGTTGCAGCTATGACACCCTCATTCCCAAAAACGATTGAACCAGGTGATCTCACTGGAATATCTTTAGAGTAATAGTGATTAAGTGACGCCAATCCTCTATCTTCCCAAATTTCTTTGGTTATGCCTAAAATATAATCAGGAAAATCTTTAAATTGATCTGAAAAACCTTTCATGAGGTCCATCCTTTCGGTATTTTTGCAGAGCTGCGGATAATCAATGGGCTTTCTACTTTAATATGCTTTGGCTCTTGTGATGGGTTGGTAATTTTATCCAATATAAGAGCAACTGTTTCATCTACCATTATATTCGATCTTTGGCGCATAGTTGTAAGATCATATGCAGCTAATGATGCTGGTGGAACATCATCATAGCCAATAATGCTAACTTCCTGTGGAATTTTTATATTAAGTTCACCGCGCAATACATCCATGACAGCAAAAGCCATTGAGTCCTGAACAACGAATACAGCATCGGGATGATCTGGCTTATCAAACATTTCGCGTGCGGCTTCTTTTGCTCGGCTTACTGTAAAATCACCTAATGCATGAGCTGCTAGTTCTTGCCCTGCTTCTTTCAATCCATCACGGAAACCTGCTTCACGGTCACGGTGGGTTGATGCACCTTCCCAACCTCCTATATAAGCAATTTTTTTATGCCCCCCAGAAACAAAGAATTCAGCAGCCTTTTTACCACCTTCAAAATTATCAGATGTTACAGCAGAGTGTTTTTTAGAATCTTGAGCTCTATTAAAAAGGACAACTGGCACTCCAGCAGCTTCGCATCGTGCTGTAAGATCACTTGAAATACTTACACTAGCAGCAATTATCCCATCTACTTGGTAATCCAATAAACCATCAATAACATGATCTGTGGACTCCGTATCATTTGATGCCATAAATACTAGCACATGATAGCCTAAAGTTTGTAATGCATTCGAAAGTTTTTCTAGGGCTACAGGATAAAAATAATTATCTAAATAAGCTACAACAAGGCCGATAATTCGACTTTTTCCAGTAATCAAGGATCTAGCTAATATATTTGGCCTATAGCCCAATTCAATAGCAGCGGCACGAACTTTAAGCATAGTTTTTGAGCTCGCTGACGCTCCAGGAGTAAATACTCTACTCACTGCAGATTGACTAACTCCAGCGAGTTTAGCGACTTGTAGTGAAGTTACTCTTTCTACCATCAGCCCGCTGTCCAACCCCCATCTATAATCATATGAGTGCCAGTAACCATCGATGACGCATCAGATGCTAAATAAACTGCAGCTCCCATAATATCTTCCACTTCACCAATACGTCCAAGTTTAATTTTTTGATTAATGAGCTGAGCCATTTCAATATTTTCAAAAGTTTTTTCTGTTAAAGGCGTGCGAATAAATGTTGGGCAAATAGTATTAATGCGAATATCGAATGAGCCCCATTCAATTGCCATACTTTTCACCATCCCCTCAATTGCATGCTTTGAAGAAGAATACACAGTTCGATCAATGCCTCCCACATGTCCCATTTGTGATGAAATATGTATAATTGAGCCACTTATTTTAGATGCTTTCATGGCTTTTGCAGCGTACACTGATAGAAAGTATGCAGACCTCAAGTTTAAGTTCATCACAGCATCAAAATTTTCAGGTGATGTTTCAAACGCTGGCGAATGCCGAGCCATTCCAGCAGAATTTATTACTATATCATATGGCTCTTCCATTACTTTTTCTAATGCAAACAAGTCAGTTTGATCCAAAACCAATACCTCTGCATCATAGCCATTTGAATTTAATGTTGAGACTGTCTTGTCTAAAAGATCAATTCCACGTGCCGCACAAATAACTTTTGCACCAGATTGCGCCATTGCGGCTGCACATGCTTGGCCAATACCTGAAGATGCGCCCGTAACTAATGCGCGTTTACCTTTTAATGAAAATGATGGGAGCAGTGGTAAGTTCATGTATTTACCCCAATTGGATAAGAGATTTTTCCTTGAACACGTGCTTTATTAAACTCTCGTAAGCGAGCAAAAACATCAACACCTAATTGAGAATACACATCGAGCAAATCAACTAATACCCAATTCTCACGTATTAAATTATCTTCCACTCTCCAGAAATCTAAACTACGCATTGTAATTTCTTGTCCTGAAGGAGCAATACCGAGCCAACCATCTCCTGAAACAGTCATTTGCATATTTGGCCAACCGGTGGCTATTACATACGGCCCATCAGCAAAAAAATGGCAACTTAAAGTACCCGTCGTTCCACCTTTTCTATCAGGTAAAGCATTAAGAAATGGAATTTGATGCCAATTTCTAAACCCATCAAGGCCTCTCATTGAACCAATTCCTGCAGGACCATACCAGTTAACACATGGATGCCAATATTCTTCAGCCTTCATTATTTCAGGCCCACCTTCAGAGGGATGGCGCGATAAGTTAGTCAACATCTCAATTACAATATCTAAACTTTCCGACCCTCGAGAAAGGGTTCTATTGGTTGATCTTAATCCATCTTGACTAGCGGGCCCAGGTGTAAACATTTCACGCCCCAAGCTTGGAGACATTGGCCACGCTCCTGCTTGCATCATAAGTTCTGGTATGTCCCATATTGCTTGAACTTCAATAATCTTATTGTCCTCAAAACAATAAAACTCATGAAAACGCATATGAACTAAATGTCCCGTTGGAGGTATTTCTAAAAATGGACCAACAAAAGTTCCTATATAGGATCCACAACATCCAACCCAATTTTTACCTTGAATTGTTTTGCCACTTACGACGATTGTGTCGCGTCGCTCAACATCGGGGATTGCAGCGACCAAGGGAGCAAAACAATTATCATAAAATTCACCTTTCAATAAATCGCCAAAAGGATGGCACATATGAATTTTAACATTTTGTGAAAATATATTTTGAATAAAAGATCGCACTGTAAGTTCATCGAAATTATACATAGCTTTTAAAAACAGCTCTATACTTTCTCGATTTTCGTGCTTCGTATTCATTTATTTTCCAACTTTGCGAAAAGCTGCTCCTTCACCATATGGGACATTAATTCCACCATACCGTCGAACTCGGATATTACATTGTTCCGCATGCCCAACAAACCCTTCTAACATACATAGTCGGCTACCATATTCGCCTACAAGCGTTGCAGCTTCGTCAGTTGTGATTTTTTGATAAGAATGCGTCTTTAGAAACTTCCCAACCCACAAACCACCAGTATATCTTCCAGCTTTTTTAGTTGGTAAGGTATGATTGGTACCAATAACTTTATCACCATTTGAAACATTAGTTCGAGCTCCTAAAAACAATGCACCATAACATGTCATTTTTTCTAAAAACCAATCATCTCTATTAGTCATTACTTGAACATGCTCAGATGCAATATCATCTGCAACTTTTAACATTTCATCATAAGTGTCACATAAAATAACTTCACCATAATCAGCCCAACTTACAGAAGCTGTGTCAGCAGTAGGTAATATTTCTAACAACCTATCAATTTCAGAAAGTGTATCTTCTGCTAATTTACGCGAGTTAGTTAACAAAACTGCAGGACTATTATACCCATGTTCAGCTTGCCCTAATAAGTCAGTTGCGCATAATTCACCATCAACAGTTTCATCAGCTATAACCATAGTTTCTGTTGGTCCAGCGAATAAATCAATTCCAACACGCCCAAATAGTTGTCTTTTAGCTTCTGCAACAAACGCATTTCCTGGTCCCACAAGCATGTGAACTGGTTCGATACTCTCAGTCCCAATAGCCATTGCGCCAACAGCTTGAATTCCACCCATTACATAAATTTCATGAGCGCCACCCAGATGCATCGCAGCAATAACTGCAGCATTAGGCTTACCCTCAAAAGGTGGAGTACAGGCAACAATTCTAGGAACACCCGCAACTGTTGCAGTAGCAACTGACATATGGGCAGAAGCCACCATTGGAAACTTTCCACCAGGGACATAACAACCAACAGATTGTACTGGAATATTCTTGTGCCCTAAAATAACTCCAGGAATTGTTTCAATTTCAATATCAAGCATACTGTCTCTTTGAGCTTGAGCAAAATTACGGACTTGCTCTTGGGCAAATTTGATATCTAAAAGCTCACGATCAGAGAGAGATGCTATTAAGTCAGATATTTCTTTTTCTGACAATTTGAAATTTTCTGGTGCGTAATTATCGAATTTTATGGAAAGTTCGCGAACAGCAGCATCACCATTAATCTCAATATTTTTTAATGTTTCTTCAACTATAATTCTTGTCTTTGCATCATCCTCAGCCCGCTCTGCATCTGGCTTGCCGCTTTTTAGATATTCTACAGTCATTAATTACTCCCAATCTTAGGTGGAATTTTAGTGCCATCATCGAAGGCCTCCCAACCATGTCCATTAAAAACATCTACGCCCAGCTGTGCTAGAACGTGTGGAAAATCAACCATCACCCAATTGTCTGTAATTTTTCCATTTTCAACTTTCCAAAAGTCCATATATCGGATTTGTATTTTTTTTCCTGTAGCTTCAACACCCATGAATATTCCTGAGTGAACTGCCTCTTGGCGTCCAAATGCTGCTGCCCACTCACCCATATATAAGCGAGCTTCATCAATGCAGACTTTATCAGAAAAGGCTGCCTGAAAAGGTTTTTGCCAATTATTTTGGAATTCTTTTAAACCTTTTTTTGTTCCACAGCCTGTATTACCCATCCAACTAAAACCATGACTGAAAAATTCACCAATATCTGCTATGCGATGATCATTTAATCCATCTACCATACCTTCAATTACTGCACGGGTTTCTGCAGTTTTTGACATATCTGTATCTTTAGACAACTCTGCTTGCTCTGGTCTTGCACCATTCATCCTTTTACAGCTCCTGCGGTTAAGCCACTTACAATTTGGCGTTGGAAAAAAAGAATTAAGACAAATAATGGTGCCGTTGCTGAAACAACAGCAGCCACTGCAAACATTACGTTACCCTCAGTTTGTGTTGTTCCTAAAAAACTCGCTATTTTAGGTACCATTGTTTGATTAGCTTGACTTAATAACGTCGCTGTTACGGTAAAATCATTGTAGGCCAATAGAAATGAAAATAGCCCAGTTGTAACGACACCAGGCCACATTACGGGTATGATAACATGTCGAAATGCTTGAAATCGTGTGCAACCATCGACCATAGCACTCTCATCTAAGTCCTTTGGAATGTTAAGAAAAAAACTATGTAACATCCATAAAGTAAATGGCTGATTAATTGCTACCATAACAATTATCGCAGTAGGAATATGCCCCCAAAGGTTCCACTCAAAAAATGGAAGTAAATAACCAGATACTAAAGTGATGTGAGGCATTGCTCTAAAAACTAATGCAAGCATTAAAAGGTAAAATGCATATCTCTTACCTGAACGTGCTAATGCATATCCACCAAGAGTTCCCAAAGTAAGTGATATAACAACAACAGAAGATACTATAATTCCTGTATTAATAGCAGCTAACCAAAAGTTTTTTGTTACCCAAGCTCCATAATACCCATTACCAGTAAATGCACCTCCAGTTTCAATCTGAGTACGAACTCCAGAAATAGCATTTGTCCAATCGGCTTTTGAGAAGAAGTCTCCTTGGACCTTAAATGAACCCCAAAGTGTCCAAAAAAACGGAAAACTTGCAGCGATAATCCAAATAAAGACAAGCCCCCAAATAAATAAATTTAATAAACGTGAGCGACGGTGAATTATATTAGTCATTAAACAACCTTCCTATTAAATTCACGCCACGTGCGAATTAAAACTGGAATAAGTAAGATACTAACACCAATAATTGTTAAAACTGATGTTGCACCAGCCGAACCAAAAAACTGGTCTTCGTTGTTAGAAATATCATTATAAATAATCCAAGAAAGTGAAGTCGCATTTGCTTGAGCAGAAAAGCCAACTATTGGTTCAAAAACTCGAAAATTATCCATCAATTGAATTAATAAAATAAAAATAGTCAGCGGCATTAAGTGAGGAAGAACCACATACTTTGTTCGCTCCCAACGTGATGCACCATCAATCATAGCAGCTTCAATTGTATCACTTGGAACAGTCTGAAGGCCGGCATAAAATACAATAAAAGCAAATGGAGACGAATGCCAGATGCCATATACCATCAACATAACCCAAGTGAGCGTTGGTGAAGCTTTCAAGGATAGGTTAGGATCATCAAATATTCGTTGCAATATTGAACCTATTATTCCTTGTGCATCAATCATCCAAAATAATATTAAAGACCCAATTAATGGTGTTACAATCATTGGCAGCAAAGATACAAAAATAGTTGGGCCTTTCATTGTTTTGGGCAAGCTATTCACCCCCAACGCAATTAAAAATCCAAAAAATAATACAAAAGGAGTCACAACAAATGTGTAAGTTAAGGTAAAAGCTAGCGCTCTGTAAAAAGGTAAATTTAATGTGTTGGAGATAAAACCAGAAATACTGTCACTTTGTGACCATGATTGTTGAATTTCTTCAAATGCTAAGTGATTTCGATTTGTGTAAGTCTTGAGTCCATTAAATTGCCCTAATGGGCTTTCTAATTTTAGTTTTTTCGTTTCTTCAACATTTATAATTAGTTCTTTTTTACAACCAAAAGGCCCACAATTTTCAACTTCATTCAATACTGCTTCGTGCTCTATATGAAGCGATTGCACGACTACTGATACAATAGGCAATGCAATAAATAACAGCATTGTTATTAAAGAAGGTAAAATAAACCAAAAAAAGTTGCGGTTTTTCATCTTGTTCGCCAGAAATTATATAAAAAATAGAAAATAGGAGGAAGCACTACACTTCCTCCTTTTAGTTTTACTTTAAGAAACCTTTTTCTTTTGCTGCAGCAGTATAAGCAGCTTCAACATCAGCTAAAGCTTGCTCTGCACTCTCAGTGCCTTGCAAGAAGTCAGAGATTTCACTACCAAGTGCACCGTGCAAAGTACCCATAAACGGCAACATTGGATAAGGTGCAGCTCCATTTGAAGCTGTTTCTGAAACACCAGCAGATGCAGGGCTTGGCTTATAACCGTCAACTAACCAAACAGCTGCGTCATTATTTGCTTCAACCATATCTGATGAAATTCCATTCATTAATGCAATAAATGTAGCTTCAGCATCTTCATCAGATACATTTGTGGAAATTCCAATACCGTCCCACCACAAAGTTGATGCAGGTCGTGCCATATTACCCCAGCTAGGCGCTCCTGAAAGAACAGTGTTAGATGACACGCCGTCTACTGAGCCTTCGCCATCTAGAACTGCTCCTCCACGTGAACCCCACATGGTTGCTAATGCTAAATTTCCAGCTTCCCATTCGGCTTGTGTAGCATTTGAATCAAAAGTTAAAAAATCTGGGTTCGAATAAGCAACCAGAGATTTCAACATGTTTAAAGTAGCAACACCATGATCATTGTTTATAGATACTTCGGCAGTCCCTGCATTGAATAAATCTGCACCTGTTCCCATGTACATGTTTACAAACTCTTCACCTAAATTCCAACCAGCTTTAGTATTAAGAGCTACAGGATATTCCATTAATCCAGCACTTCGAATTGCTTCAGCAGCAGCGATTACTTCTTCATAAGTTCCCGGTATATCACTAACACCTGCTTTGTTTAGCATATCTGTTCTAGTGAATAAATGTTGTGCATTTGCCATGAAAGCAACTGCCATTACTTTTCCATTTACAGTAATTAATTGGCTTTTATTTAATCCCGCACCGTGCTTTGCAACAAGGTCATCAAGAGATCTTACTAACCCATCATTCATCAGTGTTACTAAAGTAGAGTTTGATACTATTACTGAAGAATATTGTGATGGATTTGCAGTAAGTGCAGCAACCATTATATCTTTATGATCTTTTGTTAAATTTGTTTCAACCGTTACACCATTTCCTGCACACTTTGCAGCTTCTGCCGTGACAGCCTGAATTGCTGGGAAGTCATTTGAAAGAATGCTGACTTTACCGCCAGAAATTCCACAATCAGCTATTGCTGAACTTCCCAAAAGCGCGAACGCTCCCGCGAATGTTATTGTTTTTAGAAACATAAGTTACTCCCTATTATAGTTATCGACATACCTTGATAAAGTATATCAGTTGGACCCCCCTTTTTTTGGGGATTAATTTTAGGGGTTAATCCCCTATTCGCCCACCTGTTTGATCATCAAACAAATGACAAATTCCTTTTGGTACAGATATGCGAACCATATCACCTATCTGTGCACGATAATCTTTTGCGGCTTTAACTGATACTAACTCATTATTAACACGAACTGTGATCATTGTTGCATCACCTAACAATTCCATTGCATAGACTGCAGCATGAATTTCACCACCTGTGTTAACTATTGAAGCATCTTCAGCACGAAAACCTAATTGAATAGGCCCATCTTTTTGTTCAATTCCAGATACTTTTATAAAATCTCCCTTAAATACTTTGTCAATAATTTCACCTTGTATGAGATTCATTGCGGGTGACCCTATAAAGCTAGCAACAAATGCATTAGCTGGATGATCATAAATATTGGTTGGAGTTCCAACTTGCTGAACTATTCCATCTTTCATTACAACAACCCGATCTGCAAGTGTCATTGCTTCAATTTGATCGTGAGTTACATAAATAGTTGTAACTTTTAATTCATGACTCAAATTCTTAATTTGCGCCCTTGTCGATACTCTTAATTTTGCATCTAGATTAGATAATGGTTCATCCATTAAAAATACATTAGGTTCACGCACAATTGCCCTAGCTAAAGCTACCCTTTGTCTCTGACCACCCGATAATTCTGCAGGTTTTCGATGCAAAAAGTCATCTAGCTCTACCATAGCAGAAGCACGCATTACACGCGCTTTATGTTCAGTTTCAGGAATTTTACGAACTTTTAATGGAAATCT
>FZLS01000048.1 GCA_900197625.1 Rhodobacteraceae bacterium Water-Bin34
AAAGAAGCACCATTTGATCCTCAAGGGCTGAGGTTGCGGGCATAATGGCTATAATTGGTTTTATTGGGACTGGGGAAATAGCTTCAGCAATGGTCAATGGCATAACCAATCAAGGACATAAAATTTATGTGTCTGAACGTGGTGTGAAATATGCGTCAAAATTAGCATTGTTGAATGATGTCCAAATTACCAACAACCAAGAATTAATTGATAAATCTGATATTATTATTTTGTGTCTTCTTAAAAATACTGCAGAAAAAGTATTGCCTAAACTAAATTTTAAAAAAGATAAAAAAATTATATCTGTGATGGTAGATGTTTCTTTTTATGACTTAGCAACTCTTTGTAACCCAGCTCAGGAAATAGAAATAACAATACCATTGCCATTTATTGCGGGTGGTAATTGCCCATTACCTTGTTACCCTACAGGTACAATAGTATCTGAATTATTCAGTAAGAAAAACAGAATATTTGTTGTTAATTCTGAAGTAGGGTTAAACGCACATTTTGCTGTAAGTGCAATGGCGTCTGTGATTTTGTTCCAAGCAAAAATATCAAGTAAATGGCTATCACATTTTACGAATGATAAAGAAAATTCAGAGGCGTATATTTTAGAGATGTTGGGTGAATACCTTTCAAATGTTTCAAGAAGTAATAATATAGATTTAAGCAATGCTTTAGATTCTCTAAATACACCTGGTGGGTTAAATCAGACGCTTCGAAACCATATGGAAGCATCTAATATTTCAGATAATTTGGTTGCTGGGTTAGATGGTTTTAGAGACCGGTTGAAATTAAACGTAAAAGGTTAATTTCTCATATCAGGGGGTGATGACTCTGAACTGAGCTCTGAAAGTACAGTTTCAAATTGGCTAACTTCAGTCTGCTTTTGTCCTAAACGACGAACTGTAACTGTATTATTTTCAACCTCTCGGGCACCAACTGCTAAAATGACAGGTACTTTTCCTAGGGAATGCTCACGAACTTTATAATTGATTTTTTCGTTACGAATATCCGCTTCAGCGCGAATACCCGCAGAATTAAGTTCTGCGACTTTTTCTAAGACGTAGTTATTTGCATCACTTACAATTGAAGCAACTACAACTTGTCTAGGCGCTAACCAGAATGGTAATTTACCTGCATGGCTCTCAATGAGTATACCTATAAAACGCTCGAATGAACCCAACGTTGCACGATGTAACATTACTGGGCGGTGTTTGTCGCCATCTTTACCAATATAGGAAGCATCTAGACGATCTGGCAAAACAAAATCTACTTGATGCGTACCACATTGCCAATCACGTCCTATTGCATCTGTAAGAACAAACTCTAATTTAGGGCCGTAAAATGCACCTTCTCCAATATTTAATTCGGGCTCAATTCCAGCTGCACGTGTGGCAGAGATCAAAGCTTTCTCTGCTTTATCCCACACTTCATCTGATCCAGAGCGTTTTTCTGGCCGATCTGAAAATTTAACTTTGAATTCATTAAAGCCAAGATCTTTGTAAACATTAGATAGAAAATCTATGTAAATCTTTGTTTCTGACTCAATTTGTTCTTCACTACAAAAAATATGACCGTCATCTTGAGTAAACCCACGAACTCGCATAATTCCATGCAATGCTCCAGATGGCTCATACCTATTACATGAGCCAAACTCGGCCATCCTTAGTGGTAGATCTCTATATGATTTTAAACCTTGGTTAAAAATCTGAACATGACAGGGGCAATTCATTGGCTTTAGAGCATTAACTGCCTTTTCTCTTGCGTGATCTTCATCTACTTCAACAATAAACATGTTTTCTTGGTATTTTTCCCAATGTCCAGATGCTTCCCAAAGTTTACGATCAACTACTTGTGGGGTATTTACTTCTACATAGCCATTTTTGTCCTGCATACGACGCATATAGTCTTGTAAAGCTGTATAAATTTTCCAGCCATTTGGATGCCAAAATATTTGTCCTGGTGCTTCTTCTTGCATGTGAAATAAATCCATTTCACGGCCTAACTTTCTATGATCGCGCAATGCTGCTTCTTCAAGCATTGTCAAATGCGCTTTAAGATCATTTTTATTTTGAAAGGCGACACCATAGATTCTTTGCAGCATCGCATTGTTGCTATCGCCTCGCCAATAAGCTCCAGCAACGGACATTAATTTGAAGCTATCACCAGGAACTTGCGCGGTGTGCACTAAATGTGGCCCGCGGCATAAATCTTGCCAGTAGCCGTGCCAATACATGGATAAATCTTCATCACCAGGTATACTATTGATGAGTTCTACTTTATATGGTTCATTATTATCTTTGTAGTGTTTAATTGCACGCTCACGGTCCCAAACTTCCCTTCGAACAGGATCTTTTAAATTGATAATTTCGCGCATTTTTTTTTCAATTGTTGATAAATCTTCTGGCGTAAATGGATCCTTACGATCAAAATCATAATACCATCCATTATCAATAACGGGCCCAATTGTTACTTGAACATCTGGCCAAATTTCTTGTACTGCACGCGCCATAATATGTGCACAATCATGACGGATAAGTTCTAAAGCTTGAACATCATCTCGCATTGTATATATGGCAAAATCGATATCAGTCTCAATTATCTGAGATAAATCACTATGGTTTCCATTTATAGAACAACTTATTGCTTTCTTAGCGAGTGACGTTGAGATGTCTTTTGCTATATCCATGCCTGTTATGCCTGCAGCATATTGACGAATGTTACCATCTGGAAGTGTAATTGAAATTTGTGACATCTGGTCGAGCCTTTCATTTTAGCGCCTACTGAACGCTCGGTTGAAGTTATGTAAAATGCTTTTGCCAGAATTGAGTTTATTGTCAAGCTACTGTGATCAGGGCAAAGTTTTTTTATTTTCGGGCTAATGACTAAATTATTTTTTTAAGATAAAGCTTTTATAAAATATATGAGGCTAGCAGAATGAAACCTGAAATTTTAATAACAGGGCAGGGTCGTAAAATTGCATATCACCAAACCAAAGGTGAAGGTGCTGGTATTGTCTTTTTAGGTGGTTTCTCTTCAGACATGGATGGCAGTAAAGCTATTCATATGGAACATTGGGCAAAAAAAAGAGGTCGGCCTTTTATTAGATTTGATTACTCGGGTCATGGACAAAGTTCTGAAAAGTTTATTGATGGGTCGATAGGTGATTGGGCTGAAGATACATTTGAAATAATATCACACCTAACTTCAGGCCCACAAATTTTAGTTGGTTCATCAATGGGAGGATGGATAGCACTACTGATGGCAAAACGTATTCCTAATAACATTCTAGGAATTGTTGGTATTGCAGCGGCTCCAGATTTTACTGAAGATATTATTTGGAATAGAATGGATGATATGATGCGAGCTACATTAACAAGATCTAATGTAGTTTATATTCAAAATGATTATGGAGACCCTTATCCTATTACAAAAAAGCTGATTGAGGATGGACGAAATAATCTTGTAATGCGAGATCCATTAAATTTATCATTCCCAGTTCGGCTTTTTCATGGCACTGCGGATGCAGATGTAAAAATGGATGTTCCCTTAAAACTTATAAAACATATTAATGGTTCTGATGTAGAATTAGTAGTTGTGAAAGATGCTGATCATCGATTTTCAAGTGAAAAGTGTTTGGAATTAATATGTAATGCTATTGATTCAATCTTTAATCAGGAAATATGATTAATATAATGATATTTATTATAGAAGTATGCCCACAATTACTAAGCCTAGACCAATAGCTGATAAAAATAATGATATTAAATTTACTAATACGAGTTTTTTTAGTTGTTTGGAAAGCTCTTCGCCTTTTAGACCAGACTTTTTAGCTCTAAACGCTTTTAATATGCAATAAATTAATCCTGATAGACCAATTATAGTAACTATTGCGCCAGATAGTATCATCGATTTAACTTTCTAATATTATTTAAATCATAAAAAATATTATTTTTAATACCCTAGCCCTTGCAGATGCGGCAAGGGCAAAGTACTCACATGTTTAATAAAAAATAGGTTTTCCAATGAATGAAGAAACAAATCAATCATCATATCGTATAGCATCAGATGAATTGCGTGCTTTTATTGAACGTTTTGAGCGTTTAGATGCAGAAAAAAAAGATATCGCAGATCAGCAAAAGGAAGTTATGGCTGAGGCTAAAGGTCGTGGGTACGACACAAAAGTTCTAAGGAAAATTGTAGGCTTGCGCAAACGTGAACCCCATGAAGTTTCTGAAGAAGAAGCAGTCCTTGAGCTATATAAAGAAGCACTTGGCATGTAAAAAAATTAGAGTTAACAAAAAATTTAATATTAACTATACATAGTTTGAATTCTAAATTTTTTTCAATTGCTAGACATGCAATTGTGCATGAGTTATGCGATGAATATGGAAAGAAGTTTACATCTAAAAAAAAACCTTAAACATCAGTTTAATTGGGACAGATGGGGCATATTTGCGGTTTTAATCTCTACACTTGTTCTTTTGCCGATCGCTACAGTAGTTTGGATGGCTTTTTTTCCAGTTGAAAATATTTGGCCACATTTGTTTGCAACTAGTTTACCAAGATATTTATCAAATTCTTTGATCATAATGGTTTCTGTTGCAATAATCTCAAGTTTTGTTGGAACTTGGTGCGCTTGGATGATTGTCACAAAAGATTTCCCATTACGCCGCATTCTTGAGTGGGTTCTATTATTCCCGCTCGCTATTCCTGCATATATTGGTGCATATAGTTTTGTTGATTTCTGGGAATATGCAGGACCAGCTCAAACAGCTCTACGTGATTTCTTTGGGTGGGCTAACTCTAAAGATTATTACTTTCCTCAGGTGCGTTCAATCGGGGCAGCAATTTTTGTAATTTCTATGTCATTATATCCATACGTATATTTGTTAGCTCGAGCAGCATTCCGCGATCAGTCTAGCCGAACTTTTGAAGTTTCAAGGGCATTAGGTGCTAGTCCCTTGAGGGCATTTTGGTTAGTATCATTACCTCTTGCACGACCAGCAATAGCAATAGGCACAGCACTCGTTATGATGGAAGCATTGAATGATTTCGGTGCTGTTGAATTTTTCGCAGTACAAACACTTACTACAGGAATATTTACTGTTTGGCTTGAGGCATCAAATGTGGGAGGTGCAGCTCAAATTGCAATAGTAATATTTATTTTAGTTATTCTTTTGGTCGTACTTGAAAGATTTAGTCGACGTAAGATGCGAGTACACCAAAGAGATAACCAATCAATTATACCTACAAGGGATATTCTTCCATTTTGGAAAGGTATATTTGTTGCTAAATTATGTTCATTACCAATTTTGTTTGGTTTTATAATGCCATTTTCTATTATGCTGCACCATGCAGTCAATGTTGAAGGTTTATGGACAAACACAACATTTTTGCGCGCAACATGGACTTCACTTTGGGTTGGATCTTTTGCTGCAATATTCACTGTAGGAGCAGCCTTAGTTTTAGTATTTGGGATTAGGTCATCAAATTCTATCTTGCCAAAGATTATGGCGCCTATTGCAACAATAGGATATGCTGCACCAGGTGCAGTTTTAGCTTTGGGAATTTTATTGCCTATGGCTTACTTTGACAGGTTTTTAGCTGACATGGTTGAAAGTTTCTCAGGTATAAACATAGGTTTGTTACTTACAGGGTCTGCTTCTGCAGTAATATTTGCATATAGTGTAAGGTTTTTTGCTTTAGCGTTTGGATCTATTGATAGCGCAATGGGTCGTTTCTCACCTAATATTGGGCATGCTGCCAGATCTTTAGGAATGAATCCTTCTCGAGCACTTTCACGGGTGCACGTTCCAATGATTTGGTCATCAATATTAATTGCACTCTTATTGGTGTTTGTGGATAGTATTAAGGAATTACCTGCTACATTATTGTTACGTCCTTTTGGATTTGAAACTTTATCCACACAAATTTATAATTCAGCATCATTAGAAAATATTGAGGGTGCATCAGGAGCATCAATTATTGTTATTTTAGTTGGAATGATTGCTGTTGCAATAATTGCAAGGGCATCGAGATGATATCTTTAGATACTGCAATCACATTTTTCCCTTTTGCTTTATCCTTAGCTTTATTGCCTGGGCCTGATAATATATTTGTATTGACGCAGTCGTTAATATACGGCCGCATTTCTGGTATTTTTGCTACTTTAGGATTGGCGACAGGAATTATGTTTCATACATCTGCAGTTGCATTTGGTGTTGCAACAATTCTTGAAACCTCCCAATTTGCGTTTAGTGCCTTAAAATATATTGGTGCAATATATTTATTATATCTTGCATTTAAAGCATTTCGTGCAGGCAATACAAATCTAGAAAATAAGACAGGGCCCAAAGATACTAAAATAACATTGTATAAACGTGGGTTAATAATGAATATTACTAATCCTAAGGTGGCGATATTTTTTTTAGCGTTTTTACCGCAATTTGTAGACCCAAATAAAGGAGCTATCTTATCTCAATTTTACCAGCTTGGGATATTGATGTTTATAGCTACTATTTTAGTGTTTACATCAATAGCTTTGTCGGCAAGCTTTGTAGGGAAATGGTTATTTAACTCCAAAGATGCAATGTTGTATTTAAATCGTTTTGCATGCCTTATTTTTATCTCATTAGCAGCAAAATTAGCTTTTGCACAAAAGTAATGACAAGTTGGCTAGATCAATTTATTATAGGCTATGTCTCAAATTCTATTAGCAAGTCTTTTGCATCGACCTGTGAGCCTGCAGGAGAATGAATGGCTTTGATAATACCGCCAACCTCAGCGCTAATGCCCGTTTCCATTTTCATGGCTTCTATCGTGCATAGTAAATCTCCAGCGTTTATTTTTTGACCAACTGAAGCAACTACTGAGCTGATAACTCCTGGCATTGGTGCGCCAACATGTGCACTATTACCTAGCTCTGCAACTGGTCGTTTTATAGTGGTCGCAGCTTTTGATCTATCAACAACTCTTGCGGTTCTAGGTTGCCCATTCAATTCAAAAAATACACGTACAATGCCTTCTTCATCTGCATCACCTACTGCTATAAGTTGTATTTCTAAGGTTTTACCGGGATCAATTTCAACACTAATCTCATCACGAGATTTCATGCCATAGAAAAAAGTATTCGTAGGCAAAGTTCTAACTGGGCCATATTCTTTGTGACGTCCTTTGTAATCTAAAAACACTTTAGGATACATTAAATACCCATTTAAATCCTCACTATCGACATGTGCTCCGTTTAATAGTTTTTCTAATTGAGTTTTTTCAACATCAAGGTCTAAAGGTTTTAAATGCTCGCCAGGTCTTGAAGTAACAGGTGCTTCACCTTTAAGCACTTTTGATAAAATAGCATCTGGAAACCCTCCTTCAGGTTGTCCTAAATTACCACGCATCATGTCTACAACACTTTCAGGGAATGCAACTTCAGTTTCTGGGTTTTCCACTTCATCCCTTGATAGATCTTGAGTTACCATCATTAGAGCCATATCGCCTACAACTTTTGATGAAGGAGTAACTTTTACTATATCTCCAAACATTTGATTGACATCTGCATATGTATGAGCAACTTCTGGCCATCTTTCTTCAATACCAAGTGACCTTGCTTGTGCTTTCAAATTGGTAAACTGCCCTCCAGGCATTTCATGTAAATACACTTCAGAAGCGGGAGCTGATATGCCACTTTCAAAAGCAACATACTGTTCACGCACACCTTCCCAATATTCGTTAATACCTCGAACTGCTTCCATATCAATGCCAGTATCACGATCAGTATGGCGTAAGCTTTCAACAACTGATCCGAGGCACGGTTGCGATGTGCCACCAGAGAATGCATCCATAGCAACATCAACTGCATCAACACCTGCTTCGGAAGCCGCTAGGATAGTCGCACCAGAAATACCAGAGGTATCATGTGTATGGAAGTGTATTGGTAGACCTACCTCTTCCTTTAATGATTTGATTAATATTTTTGCAGCGGCTGGTTTCAATAATCCCGCCATATCTTTTAACCCAAGTATGTGTGCACCAGAAGATTTAAGTTCTTTCCCCATTTTCACGTAGTAATTTAAATCGTATTTTGCACGATCTGGATTTAGTATATCACCAGTGTAACAAATAGTACCTTCACATATTTTACCATTTTCAATAACGGCATCCATAGCTACACGCATATTTTCGACCCAATTCAAGCTGTCAAAAACCCTGAACAAATCAATCCCTGTTTCAGCAGCTTGTCTAACAAATTCTTGTACAACGTTATCTGGATAGTTTGTGTAACCAACACCATTGCTTGCTCTAAGCAACATTTGTGTCATTAAATTTGGCATTTTTTTACGAAGATCTCTTAGGCGTTGCCAAGGGCATTCTTGTAAAAAACGATAGGCGACATCAAAAGTTGCCCCACCCCAACACTCCATTGATAATAATTGAGGAATATTATGCGCATATGTTTCAGCAATTTTAATCATGTCATAACTGCGCATACGAGTTGCAAGCAAAGACTGGTGCCCATCACGCATTGTAGTATCAGTTATTAAAAGTTGCTTTTGGTCAGCTATCCAATCCGCAACTGCTTGTGGGCCCTTTTCGTCAAGTAAATTACGTGTTCCATATGCTGGTTGAGCATTTAGATTATTAGGTACCTTAGGTGATCTTGAATTTACATCAGGCACTGATCTGCCTTGTACATCAGGGTGACCATTTACAGTAATATCTGCTACGTAATTTAAGATTTTTGTTGCACGATCTCGACGAGGTTTGAAGTCAAAAAGTTCGTCTGTGTTGTCAATAAATTTTGTTGTGTAAGAATTATCTAAGAATGTAGGGTGTTTTAGTAAATTTATAACAAAAGCAATATTAGTAGAAACACCGCGGATTCTAAATTCGCGTAATGCTCTATCCATTCTTGCAATTGCATTTTCTGGACTTGATGCTTTGGCTGTAATTTTTACTAATAAGCTATCATAATATCTTGTAATTACTGCTCCTGAATAAGCAGTTCCACCATCTAATCTAATACCAAGGCCGGTAGCAGATCTATATGCAGAAATGCGCCCATAATCTGGAATGAAATTATTTTGTGGATCTTCGGTTGTGATGCGAGTTTGTAAAGCGTGACCATTTAATTTTATATCAGCTTGTGAATTTGCACCTGTAGAGCGAGCTAAAGTTTTCCCTTCAGCGATCTTTATTTGTGCTCGAACTATATCTATCCCTGTTACTTCTTCTGTAACTGTATGCTCAACTTGAACGCGAGGATTTACTTCAATAAAGAAAAACTCTTCTGTGTCCATATCCATTAGAAACTCAACAGTGCCGGCACATTCATAACCAACATGAGCACAAATTTTACGCCCTAAACTGCAGATTTCTGATCTTTGTTCTTCAGTAAGGTATGGTGCTGGAGCACGTTCCACAACTTTTTGGTTGCGTCTTTGTACTGAACAATCGCGTTCATATAAATGATAGATCTCACCAAAGCTATCACCTAAAATTTGGACTTCAACATGGCGAGCTCTTTGAACAAGTCTTTCCAGATATCCTTCACCATTTCCAAATGCGGCTTCAGCTTCTCTTCTACCTTCAAGAACTTTTTCTTCTAATTCGCTAGCATCCATAATTGGACGCATTCCACGCCCACCCCCACCCCATGAAGCTTTTAGCATAAATGGATAACCAACTTCTTCTGCCATTTGGCGAACTTCGTTCATGTCATCAGGCAAAACATCCGTTGCGGGTACTACAGGTACGCCTGCTTCCATTGCAACACGTCTAGCTGAAGCTTTATCACCAAGTTTACGCATTGTTTCTGCTTTTGGACCAATAAATTTTATGCCAGATTCTTCACAGGCATCAACGAAATCTGGGTTTTCAGATAGAAGACCGTATCCTGGATGAATTGCATCTGCACCACACATTTTAGCAACTCTAATAATTTCAGTAATAGATAGGTAAGCTGCAACTGGTCCCATACCTTCACCAATTCGGTATGCCTCGTCAGCTTTAAATCTGTGTAATCCTAATTTATCTTCTTCAGCATAAATAGCGACTGTTTGTTTCCCCATCTCATTTGCTGCACGCATTATGCGAATGGCTATTTCACCTCGGTTTGCAATAAGAATTTTTTTGAAGCTTTTCATTTTATATCCGTTTTACCTTACGACCTGAGAAAGATTATTATTAGAGAGTTATACTTATAAATAATATTAAATTTATAAAAAAAATGATCAATAATTGAACAATTATAAGATAATTATATTTAGTCTAATCTGTATTAGTAGATCCTTTATTTTATAAATTTAATATACATCTATATTTAGTAATTTTGAAGTGCATTCACTTCAACCTGACTATTTTGAGTATCTTTAATTGCTTTTGCTGCTGCATTAGACGCTGCTGCAGTTGTATAATAACAAATTTTATTTGATAAGGCTGCTGCACGAATGGCACGGCTGTCTTTCAAACTTTGACTTCCTTGGGTAGTATTAAAAATCAAATCTATTTCAGAATTTTTTAGTGCATCAACTATATTTGGCTGACCCTCATAAACTTTCTTTACGCGCGTATTATGCACTCCATTATTATTAAGCCAAACTGATGTTCCGCCTGTAGCAAGAATACTAAAGCCTTGCTCTAATAAAATATTAGCCGCTTCAAGAATTGCATTATCTTTGTCATCTTCTTTTACAGAAATAAATACAGTACCTGAAGTTGGAAGTGGAGTTGATGCTCCTAATTGAGATTTCCAAAACGCTCTTTCAAAAGTTTTATCTAATCCCATCACTTCACCCGTTGATCGCATTTCTGGGCCTAATAGAGCATCTACTCCTGGAAATCGATTAAAAGGCATTACTGCTTCTTTTACAGCATAGTGATTTGGCGTAGGGGATTTTAAATCAAAATTTGATAAAGGTTCACCTGCCATGACTCTAGCTGCGATTGCTGCAATTGGTGAATTTATAGCTTTTGCAACAAATGGAACAGTTCGAGATGCTCGTGGATTTACTTCTAATATAAATATTTCATCACCTTTGATGGCAAATTGAATATTCATTAATCCAACTACATTAAGCCCTAGAGCTAATGCCTTTGTTTGATTTATCATATCATCAATTTGACTTTGTGGTAGTGAGAAGGGTGGTAACGAACATGCACTATCCCCTGAATGTACTCCTGCTTCTTCAATATGCTGCATTATGCCAGCTACATGAACATTCTTTCCATCAGAAAGGGCGTCTACATCGACCTCAATAGCACCTACAAGATAACTATCCAATAATACGGGACTGTCTCCAGATACAACTACAGCGTCCTTGATATAACGCTCAAGTTGTTCATCAGATCGAATAATTTCCATTGCCCGTCCACCTAAAACATAAGATGGACGTATAACGAGAGGATATCCTACATCAGAAGCGATAACAAAAGCTTCTTCATCATTGTGTGCTATACCGTTATAAGGTTGCTTTAGATTAAGTTTTTGAAGTAATTCTTGAAACCTTTCACGGTCTTCTGCGAGATCGATTGCATCTGGTGAGGTGCCTAGAATTGGAATTCCTTCAGCTTCTAAATCATTTGCTAACTTTAATGGGGTTTGACCACCAAATTGAACAATAACACCATGTAAGGTGCCATTCTCTTGTTCAACTCTTAAAACTTCCATTACAGATTCCATTGTCAAAGGTTCGAAATATAAACGATCAGAAGTATCATAATCTGTTGAAACAGTTTCAGGATTACAATTAATCATTATAGTTTCATAGCCAGCCTCAGTAAGTGCATAGCAAGCATGGCAACAACAATAATCAAACTCAATACCTTGACCGATGCGGTTTGGTCCACCACCTAAAATTACAACTTTTTTGCGATCTGATGGCCAAGCTTCACATTCAACATCGCCCATGGCATCTGACTCATATGTTGAATACATATATGGTGTTTGTGCTTCAAATTCTGCTGCACAGGTATCAATACGTTTGAATACTGCTACTACACCTAATTCGTTACGAGTAAGGCGAATTTTTCGTTCATCTTGGCCAGTTAATTGCGCTATGCGGGCATCAGAGAAACCCATCATTTTTATTCTTCGCATTTGATCTGTAGTTTGGGGAACACCATTCAAAATTATATTTTCTTCTGCATCAATTATTTCCCGAATTCGGTCTAGGAACCATGGATCAAAAGATGTTGCCGAAATAATTTCCTCATTTGATAACCCATGTCTCATTGCTTGAGCAATTAGTATCATTCTATCAGGAGTTTGTTTGGATATTGTTTGAATAATGGCTGGTTTTTCAGGCGCCCCTTTTATCTTAATATCGTCAAATCCACTTAAACCAGTCTCTAATGATGCTAATGCTTTTTGTAGAGACTCATGGATTGTTCTACCAATTGCCATCACTTCGCCTACGGACTTCATTGCCGTTCCAAGTACCGGTTCAGCGCCTGGGAATTTTTCAAATGCAAAGCGAGGAATCTTTGTAACTATATAATCAATGCTAGGTTCAAATGATGCGGGAGTAACTCCTGTGATATCATTATCAAGTTCATCAAGGGTATAACCAATTGCTAGTTTTGCAGCTATTTTCGCAATTGGAAAACCAGTTGCTTTTGAAGCAAGAGCTGAAGATCTTGAAACACGAGGATTCATCTCAATTACTACCATCCGACCATCTTCGGGGTTAACTGACCACTGAACATTTGAGCCACCAGTTTCAACGCCTATTTCACGAAGGACATTAATAGAATGTGTACGCATCATCTGATATTCTTTATCAGTCAATGTTAATGCAGGGGCTACCGTTATAGAGTCTCCAGTATGAACACCCATTGGATCAATGTTTTCAATTGAACAAACTATAATGGCATTGTCTGCTTTGTCGCGGACAACTTCCATTTCATATTCTTTCCAACCTAGTAAACTTTCATCTATTAAAATTTGACTAACTGGAGAAGCATCAAGTCCTGTTGTGCAGAAATGTACAAACTCTTCACGATTGTAGGCAATACCACCTCCAGTGCCTCCCATAGTGAATGCAGGTCTAATAATTGCAGGTAAGCCAATTTCGTCAATTGAAGCCATAGCTTCTTGAATATTGTTAGCAATCGTTGCTCTTGGGTTTTCAATTCCAAGACGGTCCATGGCTTCGCGAAATAATTTTCTATCTTCAGCCATTTCAATGGCTTTGCGATCTGCCCCTATTAATTCAATCTTAAATTTTTTAAGTGTACCATCCTCATCTAATGCAAGAGCTGTATTTAACCCAGTTTGTCCACCCATTGTTGGGAGTAAAACCATTTTATCGTTTGGGTGTAATGATATTTCTTTTTCAATAATTTTAGCAACAATGTTTGGAGTAATTGGTTCAATATATGTTGCATCTGCCATGTCAGGATCTGTCATGATTGTTGCAGGATTCGAGTTTACAAGTACGACCCTGTATCCCTCTTCTTTAAGTGCCTTACACGCTTGTGCCCCAGAATAGTCAAATTCACATGCTTGACCAATAATAATAGGACCGGCACCAATAATCATGACTGTATTTATGTCGTTTCTTTTTGGCATGGCTTGGCCCTTTTATCTGCAGCGCGAGTGGAATCGCGCATGATTTCCAAATTGTCGTGGGTCTAATGTTTTGGACAGGTTCACGCAAGCGTAATTTGTAAAATGCCATGATATAATACAGTTATTAGGTAATGTTTTAACTCTTGCTTAAAATAAGACAAAATTGATTAATTAATTTGCAGTATTTTAACAATAATATTTGTGGAAACTATTCTTTGATAGCACTAAGTAAGAAGTAGTTTTATAAAAGGCTCCCAAGCATGGGCATGAATTATATTTTATTAGAAGATGGCCCTGAAGGGGAGGTAAAAGTTTTTGCTAATCCAAAGAAATTAATTTGTGCCTGGAGCATTGATGAAGTTCCAAAAGCACTTCAAGACATGGAAGACGAACGTTCGGATGGTATGTGGTTGGCAGGCTATGCAAGTTATGAACTAGGCTATGCTTTAGAGCCCAAGTTAGAGAAGATTATTCCGAGCAACCGACAGGCACCTTTGATATGTTTTGGGGTATTTTCTGGGCCAGATGATGATGCAAAAAAAGACCTTGAAAAGCAGGCAGTTTTGGAAAAAGATTTTGCAGAACTTGATCACCCAGTGGCACTATGGTCTGAAAGTGATTATGAAATTCCGTTTAATGTTTTAGCTGATTATATTGCTTCAGGCGATTTTTACCAAACCAACCTAACCTTTCCTATGTCGTCTAAATATAAAGGTACTGTTTTAGGCTTATATGAAAGACTCAAGACACTTCAGCCAGTTAAATACGGGGGAGTTGTAAATTTTAGTGAAGGACCGATTTTAATATCTCGGTCTCCAGAATTATTCTTTAAGGTAGATAATAATGGAAATATTTCCACTCGACCGATGAAGGGAACCCTTCCAAGAGGCAAAGACTCTGAAGAAGACGAAAGATTAAAAAAGTGGCTTTCTAGTGACCCTAAAAATCGTGCAGAAAATTTGATGATTGTAGATTTACTCCGAAATGATATCTCAAGAATTTCTAAAGTAGGCTCTGTTCATGTTCCTGAGTTATTTACTGTTGAAACTTATGAGACAGTTCTTCAAATGGTCTCAGAAGTTCGGGCCAGTTTACTAGACCATTTAAGTATCAGAGATCTTTTTACTGCTTTATTCCCTTGTGGTTCAATTACAGGTGCGCCAAAAATTCGTGCAATGGAAGTTATACGTGATGTTGAGGCTGAAGCTAGAGACGTATATTGCGGCTCTATGGGTTGGATATCTCCTAGAGGATCCATGAGTTTTAATGTGTGCATTCGGACGTTAAGCCTCTTTGCGGACGGAAATGTACGATTAAATGTTGGTGGTGGTATCGTTCACGATAGTACAGCTAAAACAGAGTATGAGGAAGCTTTATGGAAAGCACGTTACGCAAAACTGCCCCAAAAAACTTAGAGATCATTGAAACATTATGTTTTAAGCCTGATGAAGGATTCATAAGACTCCCAGGGCATATTGATCGTTTAGAAGCAACTTGTTCAAAATTACGATATTCTTTTGATAGAGGAGCAGTTTTAATGGCTTTAGGTCAAGCCGTTGGAAATGAGCCATTACGAGTTAGGCTAACTATTAACATAAATGGAAAAATTGATGTTAAAGTAGGTAAAATACAAAATGTTGAACATTGGAATATTGGCATATCTGATAGAGTTTTAAGTTCGATTGACCCTTGGTTAAGTGTTAAAACAACTAACCGTATAATTTATGATACAGAACGCGCTAACTTAAAAGATCTTGATGAATTATTATTTTTAAATGAAAATGATGAGGTATGTGAGGGAACAATTACAAACGTTTTTTTATTAGTTGACGATTTATTTTTAACGCCACCTCTTCGTTGCGGATGCTTGCCCGGAGTTTTGCGTCAAGAAATGCTATTAAATGGAAAGGCAAAAGAGGAAGTTTTATATTTGGAAGATTTAATTATTCCTAATAAACTATTTGTTGGGAATTCTTTGCGCGGATTAATACCAGCAGACTTAATCCAATGATAAAATTGTTATGTAAATAGTAATTATATTTTGAAAATTTTATTCATAAATCCATTTATCAACTATATCCATATTTTCTGAAACCCAGGCTTCAGCTACTTCTACTGGATTTTCTTTATCGCGACCAATTTTCAAAGCCCATTCATTAATCGTTTCTGGACTAAGAGTTATGTTAGTCAGCATTCTTGCAACGGCGGGATTTCGATCCTCAAGAGATCTGGAATGACCAATCCAAACTTCTGCATCAGTATGTTTGCAATTGAATATTGATGTCTCTAACCAATTTTCTTGTTCTAAATTTAAAATTTGGCAGTCTTCAGAAACTTGCGGTTCATCTAGTTGGGATAATTCATAAGCGGCAAATAACCATTCTGGCGTCCAATAATAAAATAATATTGGTTTTTGATTATTGTAAGCGATTTTCAATTGAGTTTTGAATGCTGTATCAGAAATAATTTCTGGTTCCCATAATTGATCTAATCCATATGATTTAAATTTTACTTGCCAAATTTTTGTTGATGTCCAAGAGGCGTCTCCAGCCCAGTATTCGCCCTTACCATTTCCATTCTTATCAAATAGCGAAGCAATTCGAGGGTTCGCCAAGTCAGCAAAAGATGAGATTTTATCGGCTAAATAATATGGAACAAACATTCCTTGTGTGCCATTGTAGGGTTTATTTACTGCAACCGTATTGTTTTCCTCAACATATCTTTTCCAATTATTGAGTTGTACTGGCATCCAAATATCTGGGTGTACGTCAATTGATCCATCACCTTTATCCATAGATGCAAATACGATTGAGCCATCTGAAGCACCTTTAATGATTTCTGCTTCACCACCCATTGGCCCTGTTATAATTGCTTGGATTACATGGCCAATTGCATTGGCACCAGTCCATGTTAAGTCTGCAATTGTAATTTTTTCATCTTGAGCAAATGAAGTTGTTGCAGTTATGATAAATACTAATGTTGTTAAAAGTTTTTTCATTTTGTCTAAACCGATTTCCTCATTAACTAACTAAGCTTGGTGTTATTATGGTAGTTGAATTCACGTTTTTATTCGTTACCTTTATATGATGGTCAAACATCAAAGTGAATAATACAATACGAATACTTTTAATTAAAATTTTTTTACATATCAAAATTTGAAAATAGGATCTTGTAAATGTCTAATCATTGGGAAAAGAAATTATATGAAAATTTTGAGATTAAGGCTTCTTTAAAAAGTTTAGATGGTGAATTTGATTTAAATTTTTTTGCACACTCTAATGATGGTAAATATGTGATGAAAGTTATGAGGATTGGTTGCCATGCTGATCTTATTAATATGCAATGTGCTGCAATTCGTTTGCTAGAAGGGAAAAATCTTTGTACTCCTGAAATTATTCCAACAAATTCAGGGGCTGATTTTGCATCTATAAATGACGAGAAAGGTAATTTAAGGCTAGTATGGGTCATTAAAGCTAAAAGTGGAATTTGTTATTCAGGAGTTGAGCCTAGATCTGAAGACTTTATTAATGATCTGGGTTCAAAAATAGGTGAAATTGATAATGCTTTAAAACAATTTGATCATCCATATTTGGACAGAGATTTTAAATGGAACTTGATGAAATCAGATTGGATTTCAGATCATCTAGACTTGATCAGTGATAATAAAAGAAAAAATATAATAATTAGTATTATTGAAGAATATCAATCAATTCTGCATGAAGCTAGAAAACTACCTCATTTTGCTATTCATAATGACTTAAATGATTACAATATACTTGTTACATCGGACGATCATGATGGTGTCCTTGTTTCTGGGATAATTGATTTTGGTGACATGGTTAGATCACCCCATGTATGTGAACTGGCTATTGCGTGTGCTTACATAGTACTCGATCAAGCTAATCCTATTAAAATAATAGCCAATCTAGTCGCTGCCTATCATAAGAAAAACCAATTAAAAGAAAAAGATTTAGATTTACTTTTTATATTCTTAAAAATGAGATTGGCTGTAAGTGTTATCAATTCTACAATGATGGCAAAAGAAAATCCCGATGACCCTTATATTACGATCTCTCAAGGACCTGCATGGCGTTTCTTAGAGCAAGAATTTGACCCAAATATCGTTCTTGCAAAGCTACGCATAGCTTGTGGTTTTGAGGTTATAAAAAATTCAAAACGCATATTAGCATACTTGAACAAAAATTGCGGCAAATTTTCTAATATATTCAATTGTGATTTAGTTCATGCTCCAATGGTTGATTTGTCAGTTTTTGGCACAGTCATTCCGGAAAACCCCTTTAATTTAACTTCAAGTGAAGCAACAAAGATTGGTGCAGATATAAATGTAGATTATTGGTTGGGGTTTTGGGGTGAACCTAGATTAATATATACAGCGCATGAATTTCGAACAGGAAAATATAATAATTCAAATAGGCGCTCTATTCATCTTGGTATAGATATATTTACGAATAGTGGACACAAAATTAGTGCACCGCTTCACGGTATTGTTAGAACTGTAGAAAATCGTAAGTCCCAACTTGACTATGGCGGGATTGTTATTTTGGAACACTCAAATAATCATGGGGATAAATTCTATTCTCTGTACGGTCATTTAAACCCAAGTGTTGTAGATGAACTTTCAGTTGGGCAAATTATAGAAAAAGGTGAAGTTTTTTGCGAACTAGGAAGCAGTAATAATAATGGGGGCTGGGCTCCACACTTGCATCTTCAATTATCATTATCTTTGGAATGTATGGATAATAATTGGCCTGGTGTTGCTGATCCTGATGAGATGAATTTTTGGGGAAAAATATGCCCAAATCCTGCATCTCTTTTAAATTTACCAGACAATAAAACTCACTATAAAAAAATTGATGAAAAAGTTATTTCAGAAAATAGAAAAAATAATTTTGGTAGTAACCTGAAATTATCATATGAAAATCCATTAATGTTTGGCCGCGGGTGGAAACATTATTTATTTGATCAAATGGGTAGGACATATTTAGACGCTTACAATAATGTGCCTCATGTTGGGCATTGTCATCCTAGGATTCAGAAAATAGCTGCAAAGCAATTACAACAGTTAAATACTAACACACGCTATCTTCATCCTAAATTAACTGAGTTTTCTAATCTTATTTTAGATACAATGCCAAATGAACTAAATGTGTGTTATTTTGTCAATTCTGGTTCAGAGGCAAATGAACTTGCCCTACGTTTGGCGCGAACAGCTACTAATGGGACAGACATTATTACGCCGGACCATGGTTATCATGGCAATACAAATGCAGCAGTTGAAGTTTCTGCATATAAATTCAATAAACCTAATGGTATTGGTCGTAGGCCTTGGGTGCATTTAGTTGAACTCGCAGATGACTTTCGTGGCCAGTTCCGTCGTTCGGATCCAAATCGAGCAAATAAATATGCAAATTTAATTGATGATGCATTAGATGAAATAAAATTAAGAGATGGAAAACTTGCAGGTTTTATATCTGAAACTTTTCCCAGTGTTGGTGGGCAAATTATTCCACCTGATGGATATCTGATTGAGGTATATCAAAAGATAAAAAATGCAGGTGGTATTTGTATCGCAGATGAAGTTCAAACTGGCTTGGGTCGTTTGGGTAGTTTTTTCTATGGCTTCGAACAACAAAACGTACTGCCAGATATAGTTGTTCTGGGTAAACCCATTGGAAATGGTCATCCAATTGGAGTTGTGGTCACAACTAAAAAAATTGCAAAGAAATTTGATAATGGTATTGAATTTTTTTCAACCTTTGGTGGCTCCACTTTGTCATGTGCAATAGGTGCTGAGGTCCTTAAAATTATTCATGATGAAAAATTACAAAACAATGCCTTTTTGAGGGGTAAGCGTTTACTCAATGGTTTGAAAAAGCTTCAAAAAGAACACTGTTTAATTGGCGACGTACGCGGCTTTGGGCTTTTTGTGGGTGTTGAGATGATTGTAGATAATAAGTTAAGCCCTGCAACCCGAATAGCAACCTATATTGTAAATAGAATGAAAGAAAAGCGTATACTGATTGGTGTTGAAGGACCTTCAGATAATATATTAAAAATACGGCCGCCATTAACAATTAATGATGATGATATTGATTGTATTTTGATTTCATTGGAAGAGTGTTTAAATGAAGTTA
>FZLS01000031.1 GCA_900197625.1 Rhodobacteraceae bacterium Water-Bin34
TACTGAAAGCGGTTCTGACCTAGATGCGAAATTTATATTTACTCATACTGGAGCTTTACATTGCCATGGAGATATTACAGCTTTCTCAACATCAACTGCTTCTGATGTTAAACTCAAAGAGAATATCGAAAGAGTTGAAGGAGCATTAGAGAAAGTATCACAATTAGATGGTGTAACATTTAATTGGAAAAAAGATGGTAAAGCATCAGCTGGTATTATCGCGCAGAATGTCGAAAAAGTATTACCTTCTGCGGTAAAAGAAGTTGAAACACTAGATGGTGAAGAGATTAATAAGCATGTTGATTATAGTCAATTATCAGCACTGTTTATTGAAGCAATTAAAGAATTAAAAGAAGAAAATAAACTTTTAAGAGATGAGATTGAAAATCTTAAAAGTATAAATAGTTAAGGAAATGGTTAATGGCTATATATTCTAATTTGGTATTAGACCAAGGCTCTACATTTAGTGCAGACATCGATGTGACTGATTCTAATGGAGATCCTTTATTATTAACAGGCTATAGCGTAGCGGGTCAAATACGAAAATCATATGCATCTACAACTGCAGTTGATTTTAATCCTGCATCAGTTTATAGCGAATCTGGTGGTGTAGTTAGAATAGGATTGAGTGCAACCACAACTAACGGTATGAAGGCTGGTAGATATGTTTATGATGTTGAAATAACAAAAACATCTACTGGTGAAATAACAAGAATTGTTGAAGGTCAAGTTGAAGTCAGACCAGGAGTGACAAAAGCTAATGGCGATTAAAGCTAAAATTAGACAAGCAAACAGATTAAAAGGTAAGGTTGGTGCTCAAGGAGAAATTGTAGCTCAAACTGTTAAAGTACAAGCTGGAGGGTTATCATTAGGTGATTTAGTAGATGTAAATACTACTGGTACCGAAGACGGTGTTATGATGATTTATGACGGTACTTCAGGAGAATATAAAGTGACTAAACAAATCGAAAATGAGAACTTAACCATAAGCGGAGGATTATTTTAAATGGCAGCAAAAACAAGAATAAAGCACTTAACCAGTAGTGGTACCCTTGCGCCGACAATTTTACGAACAGGTGAAGTTGGTTATTCTTATGGTACAGGTACTCAGTCCAATAAAGGTGATAGATTTTTCATCGGTATTGGTGCAGAAGACTCAAATGGAATTGCAACTGAAATAGTAGAAATTGGCGGTCAGTATTTTACTGACATGCTTAACCATGCACATGGTTCATTACAAGCAGATAGCGCATTAATTACAAACGATCAATCTAAACTATTACAATTAAAAGTAGATAATTTAGATTTAAATGGTAATACTATTTCATCGACTAATACCAATGGAGACATTATTGTAGATCCAACTGGATCAGGTAAAACTGTTTTACATAACGTCTATATTAATGGTACAGATGATACACTTGCAGAATTTGTTTACGATACAGTTGGTGGAGCAATCACTGCAGGAACTGGTATTACAGTATCTAATGATGATGCAGGAAATACATCAACGGTTTCTATCACAGATATTACATTTACAAATGGACAAGCTGGTACAGAATACGGATCAGCAACAGCAATTCCAGCTATTACTGTAAATGCCCAGGGTCAAGTAACAAGATTAAGAACATTTAACGTAGCAACATCACTTACAGTTGATGGAGATACAGGAACACAAGATGTAGATCTACTTACAGATGATTTACAAATTCTTGGTACACCTAATGAAATTGTTACAGCAGTTACTGTTGACGGAACAAATATTAAAGCTACTGTCAGCTTACCAGATGACGTTAATATTGATAATGATTTATCAGTAGATAGAGATTTAAGCGTTGATCGTAACGCTACAGTTACAGGTAACTTAACTGTTAATGGTTCTACAATTAATCTTGGTAATCAATCAACAGATACAGTTACAGTTTCTGGTAATCTTGTTGTTCAAGGTACTACAACAACCGTTGAATCTACAACCATTACAATTGATGATCCTGTTTTAGCACTTGCAGATAATACAACTTCAGCTACATCAGACGGTCTTGATCGTGGTGTTAGATTTAAATGGGGTGATGGTTCAGCTGTTAAAGAAGGTTTCTTTGGATTTGATATTCAAACAGAAAGATTTGTCTTTACAAAAGATGAAGATTTTTCGGTCGAGGAAAATGCTTCTACGCCATGGCATGATGCTCAATTTGGTGGTGTATATGCTGGTAATGTAACATTAGGTGTTTCAACTGATAACACAATTACAACAACATCAGGTAATTTAACAATTACATCTGCTGGTAGTGTTACTGTTGATGATGATTTAAGTGTCACAGGTACACTTTCATTAACTAATGATTTAGCAGTTACACATGGTGGTACTGGTTTAAGCTCATTTACTGGTAAAGGCGTATTTATTTCAAATAACGCTGGTACAGCTATTAGCTTCCTTACTGGAACCGAAGGTGATATTATTCAATTCAATGCTTCAGGTGTACCTGTTGCATCAGAAGTAATTGACGGCGGAACATACTAATCTAGCAATTCTCCTATTATAAATAGAATAAAGGTTTATATAAACCGTTATAATTAAACACTCTATATAGAGATTGAAAATAGGAGAAGCCAAAATTGGCCAGAAAAACAGACATTAGACTTAGGCGTTCTAATTCAGCGAACGCTATTCCAACGCATGAGAATTTAAGTGATGGCGAATTAGCCATGAACACCATGGATGGTGCGCTTTATTTCAAAAAATCCGATAACACAATTATTACAGCACACGATAATACTATCATGCATATCGATAGTCAAAATAATCGTGTTGGTATCAATAAAACAAATCCTGGTTATAGATTAGATGTTGATGGTAATATACACGCAACAGCTGCATATATCAATGGCTACATTTATCATACTGGTGATACAGATACCTATATAAACTATTCAACAGATACAATTATTTTAAGTGCGGGTGGAGTTGAGTCAACATTAAAAGGAAATGGTCGTGTAGGTCTAGGTACGACTGATCCAAAAGCACACCTCGATGTAGCTAACGGTACAATTAGAGCACAAGGATTTTCTACGATAGCTGGTGGAGCTGGATTAGAAATGCGATATGATAGTTCTAGTGGGTCTGAATGGGGTGGAATTCTGGTCTTTGATCGTTCAACTAGCTCATATCAAGAATTAAGACTTGAAGGTAATATTATCAAGCTAAGAGAAGCTGGTAATACTGTAATGACTATCGACGGAGGAAGCGTTGGTATTGGAACAACATCTCCTAGTAGAAAATTGGAAGTTGATTTTACTGGTTCTACTGTGGGTGCTAGATTTACCAGAAGCGATACTACAGGAAGTTCAACTATTGAATTTGCTAATAGCGCAGGCGTTAAAAGTAATATAGGATTTAATGCGGGTACAAACAAATTTGATATTAATCATAATTCTGCAATAAGACTTTCTGTAGATAATAACGGTGCCGTTACATTTAACGAAGCATTTACATTCCCAACATCTATTGGTAGTGCAGGTCAAATTCTCAAAGTTCCAAGTAGTGGTACATCTTTAATATGGGCAGATGATGCGGGTGGTGGATCTGCTACTGTTGTTACAGATACTGATGGCGATACAAAAATTCAAGTAGAAGAAAGTGCTGATGAAGATATAATTAGATTCGATACTGCTGGTTCACAGCGTATGGTTATATTAGCTAATGGTAATGTTGGTATCGGAACGAATAACCCAGGTTACCTTTTAGATGTTAATCCAGGAACAGCTGGAGCATTTGCTCGATTAAAAGGCACCCATGCTTCCATAATGCTTGATAGATCATCTACAAATCATGATTCAAATGTAATGTTTGTAACTGCAGGAGCAACTAAGTGGCGATTATGGAATGATGGATCTGATAATACATTACAAATAAGAGATGAAGTAAATAGTGCTAATGTAATGACATGGGAAACTGGCGGTAATGTAGGTATTGGCACAGCCTCTCCAAGTTCTGTTTTAGATGTGGCTGGTTCAGCAGCGGTTTTAACAATTACAGATACAAGAAACCAAAGCTTTACAGTAGGTGATACAATGTGTTCACTTGCATTTGATTCAGATGATGCATCTGGTGGAGCAGGAACTGCTAGTCACCCAAGAGCATTAATAAGTTTAGTTGCTGAAACTACCTTTGGTTCAAGCACAGGGCTAAGTTTTTCAACGAAACAAGATACCACTACAGCTCCTACTGAAAAAATGCGGATTAGTACAGCCGGCAATGTTGGTATTAATGATACTTCCCCTGATAGAAAAGTTAGTATTATTGGAGATAGTTCATCTGAAGGACAATATCCATTATCGCTTGATGCAACAAATACAGATTACACATTAGAGTTTAGAAGAAACGGAACTTCACAGTGGTGGATTAAACAATCTGGGTCTAGTTTCAATATCCATGAAAATGGTGTAGGCGATCATTTTAGAATTTCGGCCGGTGGCAACGTTGGTATCGGAACCTCATCACCTGATGCTCTTTTAGATCTTGAAGGTAGTTTTGAAGGGAATAATAATTTTGCATTAAAATTTACTAATACTATGGGCACAGGTGCTGTAGGTGGATTTAGAAGCCATGGCACGAATGGTGAACACCTTACAATGTATCAAGAAGGTGCAAGAAAACAAAGTTGGGGTGAAACTGAAGTATTGTTTTATGGCGCATCTGATGCTGAAATTGTTCGATTTAAAAATGATGGAAACGTTGGTATCGGAACAAATAACCCTGGATTTAAATTAGATGTAAATGGTGCTGGTAGATTTACTGGTGCTGTCACAATGGATTCAACTGTAACGTTTAGTAATGCCACCGCAACTAATATGCTTAACATGGGTAATAATAATATTTACAATGTTAATGCGATTGCAATGGCAGACCCAGGACCAAATGAAGGAATCAGTTGGACAAATACAAAAATATTTGAATCACCCGACGATTTAACAACAAACTCTGCAGGTAATTTACAATTAGTTTATAACGGTACCAGAAGATTAACTGTTAATAATACTGGTATTGATGTCAATGGTACAATTACTGGTGCTACAAATATTTCAAAATTAGCTGCATCAACTGCAACTGGTAATATTAATACTGAAGATGGTGCAAATACATGGGCTAAATTAGCTACATATTCTAGAACTGGTAATTATAATGATGGCTCATTTGTTTATGCTGTTGTTACAGAAGAACAATCAACTGGTAACTCTGGTCTTATTTCAGTAAAAGTTAGATGGCACGATGTTACAGGTTCTAGTTCTCCTACTATAGATGTTCAATGGGTTAGTCTACAATCAGATGGTGTAAGTAATGGTATTGTTAGAACTGATTCGTTTAAACTAATTGGTGATAGCGTAGGCGGAGATATAGAATTATGGGTACAAAAGAAAACTAATTATGGTCATGTAGAACTATGGGAATTAGCATATAACAAAGAAACTAATAACGCAATAACTGTATCATACGAAACAAATTCTGCATGGCAATCATCAACTCCAACAGGAACATTAGTTAATAAAACATCTAGTACACTTAAGTTTGATGGTCGACCAGTTATGATTGGTGATAATTATTCTAATGCAACCAATCTTACGCTTACAGGAAATATAACAGTAGGTGATGGACATTACATTGGTGGAGAATCAACTAATGACAATCTATTATTATTATCATCGGCTAATGAAAATATTGTTTTAAGTGGAGCTAATGATTTATACTTTAAAACTGGTGGTACTGCTTATAATAGTACTGGTTCTACCAGAATGTATATACAAAATTCTACTGGAAGAGTTGCTATCGGTGGAGGTAATACTGCGCCAAGATCTACATTACATGTTCAAGGAAGTAATGACTCAAATGGCGGTATTATTTTATCATCAAGTGCAACTAACTCTACGCAAAAAGTCGGTAGAATTAAAACACAACATTATACTAATGCTGAAGAGCCATTTACTGCGATTCTTACAAATGCACAACAAACAACTAACTTAGTAAATATTGGTGGTTCATCGGGCGCTGAAAACGCTGCTACAGATATTAAATTCTTTACCGCAAGTAATAATACCACATTAACTGGTTCGGTTAGAATGCATATTAAGAGCGACGGTAAGGTTGGTATTGGAACATCTTCTCCTGGTAGAAAACTTACTATACAAGGTGGTTCAGGAGATAATTTACCAGTTAGAATTATCGGTGGGTCAGGAACAAGTCATGGCTCACTAGAATTTAAAGATCCAAATACAACAGCAGATTATAAAGTTACAATTGGATCAAAGACTGATGATTTTTATATACAAGCTGGAGGCACTGAAAAGGTAAGAGTTACCTCAGATGGTAATCTCGGTGTTGGTACTCCAAATCCTAGTTCAAAACTAGTAGTTGACTCTGGTAGTGCGAATCTTGTAGCTCAATTTAAATCTACTGATAACTCCGCTCTGATTAGTATCGCTGATAATGACACTACAGTATATGTAAGTGCAGAAAATGCAAGAGCGTCTTTCGGTTTCTATACAGGAACAAATGTCGATAATTTAAATATTGATTCAAATGGTCACGTTGGTTTAGGTACAAACACATTAACACATAATTTAAACATTGTAGATACTACAACAAGTACTTCTGTAGCCACAATGACTGGATTATTAATTCAAAACGATGATCAAGGTGCGAATTCATTGGCTGGTATTCGATTGAGACATCAAAGATCTTCAGCTGGTTCATATTCTGCGAATAACATTTATATGGATCAATTTAACCTATACTTAGATTGTGATGAAGCATTTATTGTCAAAAATAATGGTAATACAGCACTAACAATTGATGGTAATAGAAACGCTAAGTTTAGTAGTGGAACACAGGCAAATTTATTATATGTAAATGCTTCTAACGATAGAGTTGGTATTAATACGGCTTCACCGTCATATTCTTTAGATGTTAGGGGTAGTAGTAATATATTATTAAAATTAGCAAGTACTGGAACCGACCAAAATGCACGTATGATATTCTCTCCATCAGATGGAGATAAAGATTGGAATATTGGTGCAAATGATAATGGAGACTTTTCATGGTATGATGCTACCAATGCTAGAACACCAGTTTCAATATCATTAGGTGCGGCTCAAAACTCACTCGTAATTAACTCTAGTGGTAATATTACGATGAGTCAAAATTTAACAATTCAAGGCACATTAACTGTAAGTGGTACAACAACTACTGTTAATACCACAAATCTAGAAGTCACAGATGCATTAATAGAATTACAACATGGACTAACAGGTGCAAATACCAATGATCTTGGTATTATTATGGAGAGAGGTTCTTCTGGAAGTAATGTTGCTATTGTATTTGACGAAAGTGAAAATCAAATAGTTTTAGGATATACAACCAATGTTGGTTCAGACACTGGTGCAATTTCATTTAATAGCTTGACAAATATGAATGCAGGTAATATCCAAGCTGGTAATTCAGCAAACTCTAAACATGTAAGAGCTTATCATAGTGATGGCGCATATACCGATCTTCATGGTTATGGCTTAGAATTTTCTAGGACTTCATCATATATTAGACCTGAAAATGATGGAACACAAATACTTTATATAGGTAATGCCGATACATCTAAAGATTGGCAAGAAGTACAAATAAGAACCACTAATGGAACAAAAATTAAATCAGGTAATTTAATTGTTGATACAGGTTCGATTGGTATTGGTGAGGCATCTCCTAATTACACAATTCATACTAAGAAAGATATGGCTTCATCTCCATCTAATATTATTTACATGGAAATGTCAGGAACAAATAATAATGGCGGCGGTGGAGGTATTAGATTTGATACATCTGCAAGTAATAGTGATGAAACAAAATATTATGCAGGTATGGAAGCAGTTAGAGCAGATACATCAGATGGTAGTAATACATTATTATTCTATACAGCAAAAACTGCTGTAGGTAGTGGTGCACCAACTGCTAAAATGGCTATTGACCAAGATGGTAGAGTTGGTATTGGAACAACTACACCCAATAATACATGTAGCTTAGAAGTATATAAAAGCGGTGAAGATTCTGTTCTAAGAATTCATGAAGATGGCGGATCTTATGCTTCTAGAATACATTTACGTTCTGGAGGTAATGACGCTAGAATTCAGTTACCTAATACATCAAGCGGCCTGGAAATAAGAACAGAAAGTAATTTAGTAAGCGGTAGTGCAGCATTAACACTTCAAACAAATGGTAGAGCAGACTTTGGATATGCTGTAAGAATTGAAGAATATCAAATTGATACAACAGAAACTTCTACATCTGCAACAACTGAAGTGGCTATTCATTCATTTGCTGCAGCAACATTTAGAAGTGCAAGATATACCGTACAGGTAACTAATTCAACAGATTCAGCGTATCATACAACTGAATTATTGTTAGTACATGATGGAACAACAGCAAATATTACGGAGTTTGGTACTATCTTTACTGGAACTGCAGCGGAAGCAACATTCGATGCAGACATTAATTCTGGTAATGTAAGACTATTGGCTTCACCAGCTTCTGGTGATTCTATGGAATTTAAAGTTATTGCTCATTCAGTTACCGTTTAAATAATTAATTATTATAAATAGTATTATAATTTAACCGTGGAGAGTGAAACGGAACTATGGCAACAGATCACAATTTTAAAGTCAAAAACGGCCTCAATGTAGAAGGTGCAGGTGTAACTATTGTAGGAGATGGATCCGATTCTAGGATTACATCTGCCGGTGAAATTAGATTTAGACCTGAAGGTTCATCATCAAATAAAGTAAGAATAACTTTAAATTCAGTTGAGGTTCAAGGTAGTTTAAACGCAACTGCAAATATTGACGCTGCTGGAAATGTAGACGGAAATAATTTTAGAATTAATGGTACAACTGTTATTGGGTCTGATAGAGATTTTATAACAGATGATAAATTAACCTTTGATTATAATGATCATTATTTTCAGGCAGGCACAAACTCACTAGCTTTCAAAAATAGTGGAGGTTCTTCGTATTGGGTTTCAAATAATGAAAATTTTCTAATAAATACGAATATAGTTTTGCCTACAGGTGAAAAAGTAATTTTCGGTGGAGACGATACTTATAACGCCCATTTACAATATACCGATAATGGTAACGGTGATCATTTTCTATCAATTAAAACAGAACATAATAATACAATAACAGAAAGAGCTAAATTCCATGCTGGAACAGGAAGAATAGATTTTAGTGGTAATACATATATTAATGCACAACATCTTAGTGTAGAACATTCAACTCCAACAATTACATTAAAAGATACAAGTGATGACGACGATCATCATATTCAATTTCTTGATAACGGTGGAAATCAACTAGCTGATATTAATTTTAGTCACGTACTGGATGACTTAAATGTTGGTACAACAACCTCTAGAGAATTAAATTTATATACAAATAATAGTACAGCTCTTACAGTTGCAACAAACCAAAATGTTACATTAGCCAATGATTTAGTTGTTAATGGTGGTGATATTACAATTAACAATCAGACCACAGCATTTAAAGGTTTAACAATTAATGGTACAACGCCTTCTGTTTACTTTAATGATAGCGAAGGATCTAATGCTTGGCACGTTGGTCATAATGGTGGTTTATTATATGTTTTACAAGATACTAATGCTAATGGCTCATACAATACAATAACAGCATATTGGGATGCATCAAATAATTATATTGTTGAAAATGGTTATACAAGATCTGATGAAGGTTATTATGTAGGCACTACACAAATAGTTCAAAATGATAGAGATATTGGTAATATACCAAAAAATTATTTGAGTAATAATTTTACTGGTACATATATAAATGCATCAGGTGATTATCTAAATATTCAAACAGGTACAGGTTATACCAGAATTGGTTCAGCTAATAGTTCATATTCACATTTTTATACTGATAGAAATCAGTATTATTTTAATAAATCTATTTCTGTAGATACAGGAACTATTACTTCACATAACGAAGATCTTGTACTACAAAGAGCAGGTTCTACAAAATTTAATGTTGGTTCTGTTGCAACAACTGCTACTAATCATTTAAGAGTACTAGGTTCAGTTCAATCATCATTTACTGATACAAAGGTAAGAGAATATCAAATATCTACTGGTGATGCAGGTGGCCATTTCTTACTCGGTAAGGTAAGACATAATAGTAGTACTGATGGTGCTGTTGAAGGTGTAGTAAGATTTGCTCATGATTATGGTTCATCTACAAATAATTGTGCAATTCATTTCCATTTTGCTACTAGATCAAATGCTCATAGAGGTACATGGTGGTATGAACATGATAATCAAGAAGCCTCAGGTGATAGAGTACACGTAAGACTAATTAGAGATACTGGTGGTGATACATATGTATGGGTTACTGCAACAGACTTTGCAAAAGCAACAATTACTGCAACTTGGAGACAGTGCGGAAGTGTAACAGATTCTGGATCATTAACTGCGGGAACAATTACAACAGGTACTACAGAATTTGATACTGCAAATAATCCTACATCTGAGCTTCATACAGGTAGATTATATCCTCATGGAGGAGCTGAAACTGTTAGTTCTGCTATTGACGCCCAGGGTGGTTCAACTTCTGGTTATATACAAAGATTTTACAATTCTACACCTACATTAGTTGGTGGTGTTGGTACTATTAATGACGAGATTTGGTTCGGTAAAGGTTCAGCTGGATTAATATTCAATGATTCTCAAACTGCAATATATCCATGGCATGTATCAAATAATCAAGGTTCTAGTGGAGCAACAGATTTAGGTATTGATTCAAGAAGATGGAAAGACATTCATTTGGGCGGATTAATTTATTTAGATGGATCTGCTGCAACAAATGCAAACAACCAATGGGTAAATGCAGTTAATAATACTTCTGCTAGAAGTTCTTTTGGTCGAATAGAAGTTTATTCTAACACTTACACAACTACATCAGACATTAAATTGACAGATCAAGGTGTTATTAGATCTGGTAATAATATGTTCCTAGCTGCTGGTGGTAATTTTAGTTTTGGTACGTCGTCTGTAAGTAATACTGACGCATTAAATGGATATAATAGTAATGTATCAACTAGAATGGCTATTACTTCAGGCGGACAAATAGTAGCAAATAATGGAACAACTGCATTTACAACAGGCGGAACTGCAAGATTAACAATAAGAGATTCTTCAGTTGCACTTACTTATGGTAATTCAAATAGTGATTTAGTGTATCATCGAAGAATGGGTAACGGTGTATATCAACAACAAACGTATTATAATAATAATACTGGTGAAATGCAATTACAACCTTATGGTGGTGCAATATCAGTTGGAAAATATAGTGGAGGTTCAGCAGTACCAATTCGAGGTGCAATGACTGTTTCGCGCAACGGCGGTCATACATCAGGAAATATTACAGTATCACATACAACATTAGATTTGTTTAATCCATTAGAGAGTGATACAAATGAAAAAGGTTCTATACTAACATTTTCAGATTATTATTATGATGGGAATGGTAAACAGCCAACAACTCGTGCGGGAATTAAAGGCGGAACAGATACTGCAGGAAACTCTGGTCAAGGATTTTTAGAATTCTTTACAAACTCAAACTCAGCTAATGCATTACTACCAAGAATGAGAATTCATCAAAATGGTAATATTGGTATAGCATCGGGTACAACTGCATTATCTAGACAATTAGAAGTTCATGGTATGGGTACTATTAGATTATCTTCATCGAGTGATCCAGGAATAGACTTTAATGCAAGCGATATGCAATTTAGATATCGCGGTAATACAGATGAATTAGATGTATATTCTTATGGACCATCAACTAATGTTGTAAGAATAAGAAAATCTGACGGTCATACACTATTTACTGGCAATGGATCAGGTAATTTTACAAATCAATTAAATGTAAGAATGTCAAATTTAGCTGGTGGTAATACCGGTGATGGTTTATCGATACAAGATGATGGTGCAGATTTAAGATTAGAAATTAGAAAAGGTACTGGTGGTGTTAATGCCGATAGGAGAATAGCGCTTTATGAAGACGGCGGAAGTTATCCAATGTATTTGCAAGAAGAAGGCGGGAATATTGGTATTGGTAAATTCCAAACAACTCAATCAAATGCGAATGGACATCAAAGTTTAACTCCAGAATCATTATTGCATTTAATGTCTCATGGCACAATGGGTTCTGGCACTGATGTAATGTTAACATTAGAAGCATATATTAGTGATTATGGTACTACTCCGCATAAGATTGCAATCGATTTAAAAGGACAAGATACTAATAATAATGAAAACTTTGCTAGAATATCACAAGCGACTGTTAATGATGGTGACTACGGAGAAAATAACGAAGCAACGTCAAACTTAATATTTGGTATGACGCAATCTGGTACTTATAATGAAAGAATGATTATTACTGGTAGAGGTCACGCAGGTATAGGAACCTTAAATCCAGGTGCTAGATTAGAAGTTCATCAAAATACAAATGCGACAAATGGTCTTATTGTAAATAATCCAAACACTGGTGCAGCATCTCGATCTAGTGTAAGATTACTTTCAGATGCTGCGCAGTTTGATATATATGCGACATCTGCAGCATATAATGGTGTTGCAAGTTGGGGAGATGCTGGTGTTTTATCAACATCATCAAACTCTTCTGGTGGTTTAATTCTAAATGCTCAAGCAAGTGGAATTAAATTCCAGTACGGAACAAATACTATTGCACAAGTAACAAGTACTGATTTAAGATCAGATTTATTTAGAGGATTAACATATCCAAATAATTCTTTCTTAGATTTTGATGATGACGCTGGTGTTGGTGGTGCAGCTAATGGCGTAACATTATCTGGTATTGGTGCAATGCATTTTATTATCGATTCAAATAATAATGGTACAGATAAATTTTATTGGATGTCAAATAATGCTGCACCAGGTTCAGCTACACAATTAATGGATCTCGATGAGAGCGGCAATTTAACACTTATAGGCCAATTAAACGCAGCTACAAAATCATTTGATATAGAACATCCAACAAAAGAAGGTAAAAGATTACACCATGGTGTTCTTGAGGGTCCTGAACATGCAGTATATGTTAGAGGTAAAACAAAGGGATCACTTATTCAATTACCAGATTATTGGACAGGATTAGTACACGAAGATACTATTACTGTACAATTAACTCCGATTGGAAAATCATCAGAGTTATATGTAAAAGATATTTCAGATAATAAAGTATTAGTATCAAATGATACTGAATATTTTTATTTTATACAAGCAGAACGTAAAGATGTTGAAAGGTTCGAGGTAGAATATGATAGCTAATTTAAAATATAATAAAAATACAGGTGAATTAACAATTGTTGATAAAGAGGGTGATGAAATTTCTTTACACGCAGAAATAACATCAGATACTACAACTCGAGTTTTATTTAGAATTGACTGTGATACTGAAGAAGAATTTGATTATCCAGAGGGAATTGAGTAATGGCATTGAGAACATCATCACAATCAGGAAATTTTAACTCTACATCTACGTGGGGTGGTAGTGCAGTGCCAGTAGATGGTGATCAATTTACTGTTGCTGCTGGTCATATTGTAACAGTCAATGATGATAGACGTGTAACGAATGGATATCATGATTCAATAATTAATGGTAAACTTCATATTACTGGTTCGGGTAAACTAAGAATGAATGGAATTCTTGATGTTACTTCCACAGGAAATGACGATTACTTTACTGAAGGTGATTCAAGTACTGGAGCTTATTTTAAAATGGACAATGGAGCCATTTTAGAAATGAAGGGTGTAAGCGGTGATAATCACAGACTTAGAATTAATTCACAAAAAAGAAACTGGGTAGAGTTTGATGGCACAAATCCAAATCAAACGACTACTACTTCAGCTGCAGTTCCATTAAATTCAACTTCTATATCGTTTACATCAGGAACTGGATTTGCCTCTGGTGATTGGATTAATATATTCCGAGCTTTAGAAGACATAGCTGATTGGGAATATGATCGATATCAAGATGAAGGTATGATTGTTCATGATGTTTCAGGTAACACAATATATCCTCGTTGGTTTGTAAGTCCAAACACAACTATTACACGTGTCGCAGGAAATAAAATATTTGTTAATGATTCTACTATATTTAGAGTAGGTCAAAAGATTATATTCGGCACAGGTTCAAATAGAAATATAAAAACAATTAGTTCTATTGGAAAAACATCTGGCAGAATTACTTGTGATAGCTCTATTACTGGAAGTGTAGTTGGTCAAACAGTTTATAGAACAGGAACAGAAATATATCATGAGTCTGGTGCTCAGGTACAAAAAATTGCAACTCATATTACTGGTGGGGGAACATCAGGTTCAAGAACAATTCAAGTAGCTTCTACTGCAGGAATGGTTGTTGGCCAAAGATTACTTATTGAAGCAAATAATGATGCTGATACTAACTGGGATTATGAAATGCTTTATGAGATTGAATCAATCTCTGGTAATTCAGTTGTACTTACAGAAAATTTTGCACAAACTCGATTGACTGGAGCTTGGGTAACAATATATGATAGAGATACACAAATAAGATCAACAGATTTAACTGATACAGATCAGAGAGTTTATGTTATAATGAATCGTTGGACATCTGGTGATGCATATTATAGAAGATTAAGATTTAGAAATGTGTTGTTTGATGGTATTGGCTCAAATGCCGTGAATACTACGTGGAATAGAGGTGTTGGTTGGAACGGTTATATGAGCTATGAAACAACATCATATGGCAATTATGCTTCTGGTGTAGAAGGATGTGTTTGGAAGCCAAATAACTCTAACAGTAATGCAGCATTCTATATGAGAGATGCGCATCAGGTTACATGGAGAAATTGTATAGCATATGATGGCCAACATAATTTTTGGAGATATGCTGGTGGTAATAATCATAACTTCAATAATAACATATCTTGGCGTTCACACTATACTACCTTCTTACAAGATGGTGCTTATGAACCTAGAATGTTTATTTGCTATAATCACTTTTCAAGATCAGACGATCATGGTTCATTGTGGTATCATCATAGACAATCTAATGGTCAAGTAAGGCATAATTATTGGACACATCACGAACAAAGACCAATTTATATATTCTATCAAGGTCATAATATTATTTTCGAAAATAATTACTTTAATTGGTTTAGAACTTGGCCATATATAGGATCGGGCGGAGATATTATACATTTAAATAGTTATTTTGGCAATGATTGGGATGCTACTACAGGAAATACAAGTCCAACTCCTGGTGTACAAATATCACAGTTAGGTGATTTACGTCCTGATAGAGTTAACCAACCGCAATCTATGTATTCAATAAACCATAATTGGAAAGATGGTGAAACTGCTCAATGGGGTAGTTATATATGGAGAGAATGGGATGATAATGAGAATGCATGGAAAACATTTAGAGACACATCAACTAATAACGTAGCAGGTATCGCAGAATCTGTATATGTACCTGCGGGTGCAACAGTTTATTTAGCAGGTGAAATTAAAATAAGTACTGGATTTAGTGGTAATAGACCATACTTACGAGCACAGCATGCAAATTCACACCACATGGGTAGACATTATGATGGTAGTACAACATCTACTCAAGCATCTGAAACAACAGCTAATACATATCCAATTGGCCACCAAGAATCTGTTCAATTTACAGCAAGTGCAATTGGAGCATATGAAAGACAAACGTTGACTATTAGCCCTACAACTTATGATTACTATCTATCAGTAAGTATATATTCAGATAGTGCAAATGCTGCTGATAATTTAGAACATTGGCATCAAAAGCCAATTGAAATATACATTGATAAAGGCACTGGAATTAAAGAAAAGAAATTCCTAGTACAGCATCAAAGTAGAAGAGGATTTAACCAGTCGACCACAAGAAGAAAGAAAAGAATTGGCGGAAGAATAACATAAGGTATATAAATAGGATATATTTGGAGAATAATTAATGTCAGATGATTTACTGATTACCCCCGGCTCGAGGAAACTCGAGATAAAAGATACATCGGGGAATATCGATGCAAAAATAGAAACTGATGCGAGTGGTAATTTACTTATCACAAACGCAGGCGGTGATATATCTATTGGTGACACTTCGTCAGATGTCTTTATTGGAGACGGAACAAATAATGTAGATATCGTTTTCGAACAAGATGGAGAAATTCGTGGTACATCAGGTGTAACATTAACATTAGGAGCTTCTGGTAGTAACGTCAGATTAGCTACTGATTTAAATTTAAACTCTAATGATATCACAAACGTTGGTGATTTAACAGTCAATAATCTAACAGTTAATGGCACAACAACTACTGTATCATCAGTTAATACAAATATTTCTGACTCATTAATTGAATTAAATTCGGGTTTAACTGGAGCAAACTCAAAAGATATCGGATTAATTTTCGAACGTGGTAGTACTGGACATAATGCGGCATTCTTTTGGGACGAAAGCGGAGATAGATTTAGATTTGTTACAACAACAAATACTGGATCAGCAACTACTATTGCTGATAATATTGCCGAAGGTACAGTACAAGCTGGTAGTTTTGTAGGTAATGGTTCACAACTAGGTTCATTAAACGCAAGTAATCTTTCAAGTGGAACAATACCATCTGCTAGATTCCCAGATAATATCTTTGATTCATATCGAAGAGATACAATCGATTCATCTTCTGAAGACTTTAATAGCTATTTAACAACTGGCACATACCACGTAAATAACTGGTCAGAAAGTGGAGATGTTGTACAAAATGGACCAACTAATTCAATAGCAGGTGATTCTTATGCTTGGGGTGTATTAAGAGTTACAAACTGGCAAGCTACATCTGGTTCAAGTTCTGGGACAGGCACTTATGTATTACAAGAATATTGGCCACATCAAACAGATACTGTTTATTCCCGTATTATGTGGAATGGTTCATTCACTGGTTGGAGAGCAACATGGGGAAGCAGTAATGATGGCTCAGGTTCAGGTCTAGATGCAGATTTATTAGATGGTCAACATGGTACATATTATCGAAGTGCATCTAATTTAAATGCTGGAACTGTACCATCTGCTAGATTGCATGCAGGTGTTCCATTTGGTGTTTCTACTAGTTCAGGAAATGGTACTGAAAATACATTTACAACTGATAGTGGACAAGGTGCTAATAACTTAACACGTTCTACATTCTTTAGAGATAACGGTGGTCAATTTGGTGCATTAGGTCTTTCTATTACTCACCCAACAAATACAAACTATACTATGCAAATCGCTACGACAAGTTATAGTGCGGCAAATAGTTTACAAGTAAGAGTAAAAAATAATGGTACATGGACATCGGCAATTGATATTCTAACTGAAGAGTCTACGATTAATACATCTCAGTTAACTGGCTCATATCCTGATAGTACAAAACTACCATTAGCTGGTGGAACTATGACTGGCGCAATAAATGCTGGTGGTGGTATTAACGGTTTAACACTATCCAATGGAATTTCTGGTAATAATTTTAATATTACAGGAGTTAATCAACTTACAATTAATGATCCTGGAGAGGGTATTGTGTTTGGTGGTGGTTCTAATACCGTTTCATTATACACAGTCGATGATTCTAATGATAATATAATAAAACTTGACGGCGCCGCTAAGTTATTAATTGGCAATAACACAGCATTAATGAGAGCAGAAGCCTCTGTTGCAACAAATAGTACGGCCACATCTTCAACAAATTTTGTTACTGTATTTAATGTAAATGGTTCTAACTTAGGTTCATGCGTTGTAGTTACAGGACATGGTACTACAGGAAACGTTGTTGTTAATTTTAAAGCAGAAATTCTTGTAAATCACTCTGGAGATATTTTTATATCATCTATTAGTGGTAATTATACACAAATGGATATTAAAGTTACATCAAATTCTAACGAAGATTTTGCAATTGAATTTAAGAGAACTGATACACAGACATCACAAGCTGGTATTAAATACACGTGTACACCATTAGATAGAGAATCAATTGTCACTACAGTAAGTTCACACTCATATACAGGTACAACACTTACACATAGAACAAAACCTGGTTCATATCAATCAGCCACAACAGATGCAGCACATGGATATTTTCCAAGCTTAAGAGTAGAATCTAAAGTGATGCATGATGGTGATACAGATACTAATATTACCTTTGATAATAATAGAGTAAGAATTTTTGCTGGTAATACAGTTAAATTTGATTCTAATAATACTTATTTAACATCGGGTGATGGTAATAACTATTTAACTGGATTATCTTTCAATACAGGCAATGGTATAATAACTGCAACACGAACTGGATTAACTGATATTACGGTAGATTTAGATGGAAGATATTTAACTTCATATACTGAATCTGATACGCTTGATAGCGTATGTGATCGTGGCTCAACCACAAACCAAGGTATAACTGCAGGAAATTTTGAAACTACTGCGCATATTACCGCTGGGAAAAACAATGGTGGCGTATCACTTACCCATAATGACGGTTATGGTAACGCTAACGTAACATTTAATCACAAATCTGGTATACCAGAACAAGGAACTAACTGTGGACGTATTGTAGTAAATACTGATGGTACTACTGATGCTCAAATGAATTTTGAGTTAAAAACAAATACAGGTACAGTTGCTGTTAATACTCCATCAGCAATGGAAGTTTTAGAAACAAGTGTAAGAATACCTGGCAGCTTAATGCATTTAGGAGATACAGACACTTACCTAAAATTTGATACTGATCGAACCAGAATGTATGCTGGAAACGTAAAATATGCTGATCTTAGAAACTCTGATTCATCGATTTATTTAGCTAACGACACTTTCCAATTTACTACTAGTGGAACTATGCGTCAAATTAATGGTAATGTTGGTATACCTACTGTTTATGGTCTATATACTATCGAAGGCACAGATGCTCAAATGGATCTTGTGTCATCTTCTGCTGGCACATGGGGTTCAGCAATTAACCTTGTAGAAGGAGCATCTACATCTGCAAACACTAATGTTTGGTCTATAGCAAGAAATACTGGTACAGCTCCATCTTTAAACTTTAATTTTGGTACAAGTAATCAGCATGATAATGCTATGAAGGTTAAGGTTACTAGTGCTGGTGCATTATCTATTAGTGGACAGTCTGGTCAAAATCTTACAATGACTGGAACTATGTTTAGACATAGTTCGGGTAGTAATGGTTATGTTGAAATAGGTCCAGCTAATACAAGTTGGGGACATATACAAACTGATAGGGCTAGTTTTTACTTTAATAAATCATTAACAGTTGATACTGGTATTGTTCAATCATATGATGAAGATTTACATTTGAGAAGAGCACAATCGGCTTCAGGTGAAATTGAAATTACAACTGATGCAATTTTCTTAAAAAATAAAACAATTGTTGTGCAAGCAGAATCAGATCAAAATACTAATGCTGATACTACAGCAATTCCAACATATGCTGTTAACACTGCAGTTATGGAACTTCAAGGTAATTATACTAATGGACAATACACAACTCAGTTTGCAAAGATTGATAGAAGTGGAAACTTACCACTTTATGTAAGACAATCAAAAGGTACTGCAAACTCATACGAAAATATTGCTAGGTTTGGCGATCATGGTCAAGGACAAGGTACATCCAAATTTGCTGTATTTGGACATATGCAAGTTAAAGACGGTGATATAAAATTATATGGTAATCTTAATCTAACAGAAGAAAACAACACTGGTACTAACTCTATACATTTACCGCGTGGTGGAATGATATCGTTCTATGGTAATAGTAATGATGATCACGCTATTACATCTAAAAATATGGCTCAAAGCGCAACCGATGATTTAAGGATTTCATCGTATGGTTCAGTTTTTGTTAACTTAGATGCAAATAGTAATAATACTTCGAATGCAGACTTTATTGTTAATAGACATAATGCAACTTCAGGATCATTGCTAAAAGTAAATGGCGAAACTGGTGCATTAGCAATTACACCTGATGGATCTAGTAATGCAGGAATTTATTTAGAAAATTATACAAGTGGAACAGTTCCAATTGCCTGTGGTCGAGTAAGAATTGAATCAAACGGTAAAACTGGTTGGGGTTCAGGCGATGAATTAGGTTCTATTGATTTCTATAATAATGATGGTTCTGGTATTGGTGCAAGAACGCATGCTAGAATTGTTGCTGTAAATAATCAGGGTAATGGTTCATCTACTACTACATATGAAAGTGAATTAGAATTTTATACGTCATCCTATAACACTGCTTTGAATTCTGAACCTACAATGCGCATGAAACATAACGGTGAAGTTCATATGTTTGGCCCTAATGCCACATTAAAGATTGGAGATGGAAGTAGCACAGCGCAAAAAATTGAAATTAATAAAGCAGATGGCAATTCAGATCATATAACGTTTAAGCACGCAGGAACAACTGTTGGCGAAATCGGTTGTACAGATACAACATGGTTAAGAATAAATCAACAAACAAATAAAAACATTTACACACCAAGATATATTAGAGCTGATAATGGATTTTTTGTTGATGGTACTAATATTGGTATTACTGGAAGTGGTAATTTAATAGGAATTGGAACAGTTAACTGTGGGGCTATTACAACAACTGCAGATTTGACAATTCCTGATAAGATTATACACGCGAGTGATACTGATACGTATATGCAATTCGATACTCCTGATTCTTGGAAATTATTCTGCGGTGGTCAAAAAATGATTCAAGCCACTGAAGCCTCATCAGGATTTGATTATGTCTCATTTGGCGGAACAACCAACTCTGGTGTAATTATGTTCAACTTATCATCAGGTGATGGTCATTTTGATGGTGATTTGATTGCATATTCATCTTCTGTATCTTCTGACTTAAAGTTAAAAGAAAACATTAGAGATTTAGATAGCGCATTAGATAAAACATTACAATTAAAAGGCGTAAAGTTTGATTGGAAAGATGAGCATAGGGAAAAAGATCAATTAGGATTTATTGCTCAAGAAGTAGAAGAAATATTACCAGAAATTGTATCCGAAGTACAATCTCTTGGAGATAAAGATAATGATACACATAAAGTGGTAAATTATTCTGCTGTTGTTCCTATATTAGTAGAAGCGATAAAAGAGCAACAAAGTATTATAAATACATTAGAAGAAAGGTTAAAAGACCTTGAAAATAAAATTGGAGAATAGTAATGGCAATTACAAAAAATACAGTATTAGAAAGAATTGAAGTATTACCAGCAGTAGATCCTGCAGGTGAAGCTACTGATAACACTAGTTGGCCAACTGTTACTGTAATTACTCACGTAACGTTTGATGACGATACTGATGATTTATTACCAGTAACAAATACTATTACAACTTCATTAGAAAAATTCGACGGTGATGGTGATGCAAATGATGTATCTGCACATGGAGAATTAGTTGTGAATGTGTGTAATGGTGCATGGGAAATTAGCGGAGAATAATTATGGCAAAGCCTAATAGCAGATCAACATTAATCGATTATTGCTTAAGAGCATTAGGCGCGCCCGTTATTGAGATTAATTTAGATGATGATCAGATTGGTGATAGAATTGATGAAGCTTTACAGTTTTATCAACACTATCATGCTGATGCAATCGAAAAGGTTTATTTAAAACACCAAATAACTCAAAGCGATATTGATAATCAATATATACCACTAAATGATTTAGTCACTGACGTGGTTCAATTGTTTCCGTTAAGAGATAATAGAAATACCGCGGATTCAATGTTTGATGTAAGATATCAAATGCATCTTAATGATGTATATAATCTTGGATTTATGGGTTCACTTGTTGAATACGAAATGACACAGCAATGGTTATCATTATTAGATATGGTTATCGATAGTGATCAAAAACATATTAGTTTTGATAGACATAAAAATCAATTAAGAATTGATATGAATTGGACTGATGAAGTAAGCGTAGATGATTATATTGTTATTGAGTGTTATAGAATATTAAATCCAGATACATATACGGATGTATATAACGATTATTTTTTAAAGAAATATACGACTGCATTATTAAAAATGCAATGGGGTATGAATTTATTAAAATTCGAAGGTATGCAAATGCCTGGCGGTGTAACATTTAATGGTCGACAATTGTTTGATGACGCTCGGGAAGAAATCACTAAATTAGAAGAAGAAGTTAGATTGAATTGGGAACAACCAGTCGACTTTTATACGGGGTAATCAATGCCACGTAATGTATATTTTTCACAAGCAGTAAAGTCAGAGCAAAATCTATATGAAGACTTAATTATAGAATCTTTAAAGATTTTTGGTCAAGATGTTTACTATATTCCTAGAACCTTGGTTAATAGGGATAACATTATGGGCGAAGACATTGGGTCTAAGTTTGATGATGCTTATCTTATAGAAGCATATATTGAAAATGTAGATGGGTTTGAAGGATCAGGTGATTTATATAATAAGTTTGGCTTAGAAATTAGAGACGAAGCTACATTTATAGTTTCAAGAAGACAATGGAATAATCTTGTAGGATTTTGGAATAACACATTAGAAGATCCTAAGCCGCAAGAAGGTGATTTATTATTCTTACCAATGTCTAATTCATTCTTTGAAATTTCATTTGTAGAAGATGAACAGCCGTTCTATCAATTATCTAATTTACCAGTATTTAAATTGCAATGTTCATTGTTTGAATATAATGATGAGCAATTTGAAACTGGTGTCAGTGAAATTGATGCAAAAGAAATTACTAATGCTCAACAGACACAAATTGATTTAACTGTAACTGGTGGTAATCACTTTACTCAAGGTGAAATAGTAACACAAGTTATATCTACTGATCCCGCGGTTAGTGTATATGGTGAAGTTCAAACAGTTACAAAGACATCTGATATTGCTGGTAGTATAACTGTTTCTGGTATTGGAGTAACTGGTAGTACAGAAGCAAAAGATTTCTTTATTTCGAATACCGTCGGTTTAACAGGCAGTGAATCTAATAATACTTGTCTTATTACAAAGGTGCACGGTATTACCGATAGCACATCATTCCCTGCGGACGATCAAGCTAAGAATTACGAATTCGAAGTGGCAGGTGATAACTTTATAGACTTTACGGAATCAAACCCGTTTGGTGATCCATCGGAGGCTTATTAATGTTTGGAGGTCATTTTTATCACTCAACAACCCGAAAGGCTGTGGCTATTTTTGGTACATTATTTAATAACTTAAAGGTTATTAGAAAGGATGGTAGCGGTAATGTACTAAATCAAATTAAAGTTCCTTTAGCTTATGGTCCTAAACAAAAGTTTTTAGCAAGAATAGATGCAATAACAGGTAGCGACGCGTCAATGGCTCTTAAATTACCAAGAGTTGCTTTTGAAATAACTAACTTAACACTTGATTCTACGCAAAAAATGCAAAAAAGAAATCAAGTTGTTGAGAATCACGCTACAGATTCTAATAAAAAGAAAACGCTAAATCATATTGTTGCATATGATATTGGTATGTCATTATATATTTTAGCAAAGAATCAAGATGATGGATTACAAATTATGGAACAAATTCTTCCATATTTTCAACCAGAATACACTGTAACAATAACTCCTGTTGATGGATTTCAATATAAGCAAGATGTTCCTATTGTATTAACATCGGTTGCCATACAAGATGATTACGAAGGAGATTTTATTACTCGAAGAGCATTAATATATCAACTTGATTTTAATATGAAAATGAAATACTTTGGACCAACAAAAAATCAAGGCGTAATCAAAGAAATAAATATAGATTTTAATAACGATGCTGGTGGTGCAGAAATCTTGGAAAACATGGATTTAACAATTACACCAGCTAATGCAGATGAAGACGATAATTATACAGTAAATGTAAGTATAACGTAGGTATGTTATGAGTGATAAATTAGAAAAGATTAATAAGAATCTGAGCAAAAACTTGCCAGCAAAGAAAACCATTACTAAAGATGATCTTGAAATTAAAGATGATTATGAGTTTTCTAGAAAGACATATAAAGATTTAATTAGAACAGGTACATTATCTCTTGATGTGCTTGCAGAATTGGCTCGTGAATCCGAGCATCCAAGAGCATTTGAAGTTTTATCTCGATCAATAAAGGATATTGCCGATACAACTGAAAAATTAATGGCTTTACAGAAAAATAAAAAAGATTTAACAGGTGAAGCTAGGAAACGTGAAGTGACAAATAATAATCTTTTTGTTGGAAGTACTACTGATTTACAAAGATTATTAATGAAAGCTGCAGATGATGAGAAGAGTGTTATAATAGATGACGAAGGCAACAACTGAGCAAGGATATCTAGGAAATCCTAATGTAAAACGAGATGGAGTAGAATCTTCATTTTCTAAACATGAGGTTCTAGAATACAAAAAGTGCATGAGCGATCCTGCGTATTTTGCTCGTACGTATGTAAAAGTCATTTCACTTGATAAAGGTTTAGTTCCATTCGATCTATGGCCATATCAAGAAGAAATGTTTCATCATTTTAATGAAAACAGATTTAATATTGTATTAGCATGTCGACAAAGTGGCAAATCCATATCATCAGTTGTATTTTTATTATGGTATGCGTGCTTTCATCCAGAAAAAACTATTGCAATTCTAGCTAACAAAGGTGCAGTGGCTAGAGAAATGCTAGGTAGAATTACATTAGCATTAGAAAACTTACCATTCTTTTTACAGCCAGGTTGTAAAGCATTAAATAAAGGTTCTATTGAATTTAGTAATAATTCAAAGATTATTGCCGCGGCAACTTCGGGTAGTTCTATTAGAGGTTTATCAATTAACTTATTATTCCTCGATGAGTTTGCGTTTATTGATAATGACGCACAGTTTTATACATCGACATATCCTGTTGTCTCATCAGGTAAAGATACAAAAATTATTATAGCTTCTACGGCAAATGGTGTTGGTAATATATACCATAAATTATGGGAAGGTGCGACAACAAACACAAATGAGTTTAAGCCGTTTAGAGTAGATTGGTGGGATGTTCCTGGAAGAGATGATAAATGGAAAGAAGAAACAGTCGCCAATACATCTGAATTACAGTTTGACCAAGAATTCGGTAATAATTTCCATGGTAGAGGTAATACGTTAATTGAAGCAAATGATTTATTAGCTCAAAAAGCTATTAATCCATTGCGATGGTCAGAAAATTTATTTCAGTATGAAGATCCAAAAGATGGCCATCATTACGTAATGACTGTTGATGTATCAAAGGGTAGAGGCCAAGATTACAGCACATTTAATATTATCGATACATCAGTAAATCCGTTTAAACAAGTGTGCATATTTAGGGATAATAATATATCACCATTACTATTTCCTGATATTATATACAAATATGCGAAAATGTACAATGAAGCATACGTAATTGTAGAAAGTAATGACCAAGGAGCAATTGTTTGTAATGGATTATATTACGATTTAGAATACGAAAATATGTTTGTAGAATCGCAAATTAAGGCTAATGCGATTGGTGCTACTATGACTAAACGTGTTAAAAGAATTGGTTGTTCTACATTTAAAGATTTAATTGCTTCAAAGAAATTGCATATTGTTGATGCAGAAACTATTACAGAAATGTGTACATTTGTTGCTAGAGGTGCTTCATTTGAAGCTGTTGCGCCTAATCATGATGACTTAGTAATGAATTTAGTAATGTTTGGCTGGTTTACTACAACAGATATATTTGCTGGATTAACTAACATTGATATGAAACAGTTAATGTATAGAGAACAATTAAAGGCAATTCAAGACGATATGTTGCCTTTTGGCTTAATTGAAGACGGAAGAGATAGAAAAGAAGGAGTTGGTGACGGTGAGGGTAATGTATGGTTCGAGGTGGATCATCTCTAGAATTATTATTTATATAAATAAAACTGTTGAATATAACCGTATTATGAAAAACTTATTAAACTAACTCAATTTGAGAGGACAAAAAAATGGCATTTCAAGTATCACCAGGCGTTCAAGTCAAAGAAATTGACGCAACGAACGTGGTACCTGCAGTTTCTACCAGCATTGGTGGATTCGTAGGTGCTTTTAATTGGGGTCCGGTCGAAGAAGTTATTACGGTTGGTTCAGAAAATGAATTAGCTAGTATCTTTGGAACACCAGATTCTGATACAAGTAAGTACTTTTTAACTGCTGCTTCATTCTTAAAGTATGGAAACGCACTTAAAGTAGTACGTGCTGCAAAGTCTGACATGAAAAATGCAACAGACGGCACAGCACTTTTAATTAAAAACGAAGACCATTATGATTCAATTTCAGCAATGAGTGGAACATTTGTAGCTAAATATCCAGGCGCTTTAGGCGATAGCCTAAGAGTAGATATTTGCTCAAATAGTACATCGTTTGATGCATGGACTAATAGCACAACCGGAATTGATCCTAAGGACAGTTTTGACGCAGCTCCAGGAACATCTGACAGCGCAGCTGCTGTCGGTGCAACAAATGATGAAATCCACTTAGCAGTGATTGATGAAGATGGATTGTGGAGTGGAACTAAAGGAACAGTTCTAGAAGTATTCCAATTCTTATCTTTATCACCACAAGGTAAAAAATCAGATGGCACAACTAATTACTATAAAGACGTAATTAATAATCAATCCGAATATGTATGGTGGAGTGGCCACCCAGCACAATTTGATGCAGTAGCTGCAACGGAAGGAAGTCCTGCTACAGCAGCAGCTGGAACTAACTTCGATGCTGTAGGGTTTACAACAAGAGATAATATCGTTACGGCAATATTAGCTGGCGGTGTAAGTGATAACGATCCTGCACATGGTGATATTACATCATCATTTGACTTTCTAGCGGATGCAGAAACAGTCGACGTAAACCTACTATTTGCATATCCAGACTCAGATGGCACTAAGAATATTGCAGACAAATTGATTGCAATTTGCGAAGCCAGAAAAGATTGTATGGCTTTTGTATCACCTCCAGTAGCAGATTCAGCTGCAGGCGGTTCAGTATCAAATGTGATTGGATGGGCAAATACTTTACCATCAACATCTTATGCTTCAACTGATTCTTCAGCTATATACGTATACGATAAGTATAACGATACAAATGTATGGATTGGAGCTTCAGGATTGTTAGCGGGTTTATGCGCAAATACAGATAATGTTGCCGATGCATGGTTTAGTCCAGCAGGTGTAACAAGAGGACAACTTCTAGGTGTAGTAAAATTAGCACTTAATCCAAAGAAAGCAGATAGAGATTCTCTTTATAAAGCAAGAGTTAATCCATTAGTATCTTTCCCAGGACAAGGTACAATGTTATTTGGAGATAAGACTTTACTATCCAAACCAAGTGCGTTCGATAGAATCAATGTTAGAAGATTATTTATTGTTATTGAGAAAGCAATTAGCACAGCTGCTAAAGGCCAACTCTTTGAATTCAATGATGAATTTACAAGAGCTCAATTCAGAAATCTTTTAGAACCATTCTTAAGAGACGTAAAAGGTAGAAGAGGTGTTACTGACTTTAAAGTTGTTTGTGATGAAACAAATAACACAGGTCAGGTAATTGACGCTAATAGATTTGTAGCTGATATCTTTATCAAGCCATCAAGATCTATTAACTTCATTTCATTAAACTTTATAGCAACAAGAACCGGTGTCGATTTCTCAGAAATCGCCGGCGTATAATAGGAGATTAAAATGGCAATTTTAGGCGTAGACGATTTTAAGTCGAAACTCGTAGGAGGTGGCGCACGTTCCAACATGTTCAAAGTAACATGTAATTTCCCTTCATATGCTCAAGGTGACGTTGAATTATCTTCATTCATGATCAAAGGCGCTCAGTTTCCTTCATCAGTTGTAGCTCCTATCCCTGTATTATTCAGAGGTAGACAACTACAGATTGCTGGAGACAGAACGTTTGAACCAGTTTCATTAACAGTTATTAATGATACTGGCTTCGAAGTAAGAAACTCTTTTGAAAGATGGATGAATGGTATCAACGAGCACAACAATAATAGCGGCATAAGTAATCCAACAGATTATATGGCTGATATGCTTGTTGAGCAGTTGAATAAACAAGGTGAAGTTACTAAGACTTATGATCTTAGAGGCGTTTTCCCAACTAACTTATCAACTATTGAACTTTCATATGATAACGAAAATCAGATTGAAGAATTCACAGTTGAAATGCAAGTACAATATTGGGAATCAAATACCACTTCTTAAAAGGTATATAAATAGTATTAGAGGAGGGAGGATAATCTCCCTCCAATAATATGAGGTAAAAACTATGGCAGAATTTTTTGGTTTCGAAATAAAGAGGGCTGGACAAGAAAAGCAGCTACCTTCCTTTGTTCCGAACACAGATGAAGATGGCGTTGGTGTAATATCCGCTGGTGGGCATTTCGGTCAATATATCGATATTGATGGAGATGGAGCTAAGAATGAGGTAGATCTTATTCTTAAATACCGTGATATTGCTACTCAACCAGAATGTGATGCAGCTGTAGAAGATATTATTAATGAAGCTATTGTGGGTGATAATAGATCGGCACCCGTTGAAATAATTTTAGATAATGTTGAAGCATCTCCTAAGATTAAAACTGCAATGAAGACAGAGTTCGAAAATATTGTAAGTTTATTGGGATTTAAAGCTTATGCTCATGACATTTTTAGAAAATGGTATATCGATGGTAGATTACCATATCACATTATAATTGATACAGCGAATCCACAAAAAGGGATTCAAGAATTAAGATATATCGATCCAACTAAACTGAGAAAAGTAAAAGAGATCGAAGAAGATAAAGATCCAAAAACTGGTGCAACTATTATTAAAAAGGTTGAGGAGTTTTTTATCTTTACTAAAGGCAAAGATGGAGCAGGTGATGGATTAAAAATTCACCCAGATGCAATTGCATATTGTACATCAGGTGTATTAGATCCAGCTAGAAAGAGAATTCTTTCCTATATGCATAAAGCTATCAAGCCAACTAATCAGTTGAGGATGATGGAAGATGCACTTGTTATTTACAGAATATCAAGAGCTCCTGAAAGAAGAATTTTTTATATTGATGTAGGTAACTTACCAAAGGGTAAAGCTGAAGAATATCTAAAGAATATTATGAATCAGTACAGAAATAAATTGGTTTATGATGCTAAAACTGGAGATATTAAAGACGATAAAAAGCACATGTCAATGTTGGAAGACTTTTTCTTACCACGAAGAGAGGGTGGAAGAGGTACTGAAATATCAACGCTCCCAGGTGGTGAAAACTTAGGGCAAATTGAAGATATTTTATATTTCCAAAAGAAATTATATAGAAGTTTAAACGTTCCTGTAAATAGATTAGAGCAAGAATCTGGATTTAATTTAGGAAGAGCTACTGAAATATCAAGAGACGAAGTTAAGTTTAAAAAGTTTATTGATAGATTAAGAGGTAGATTTAGTGATTTATTTATGCAATTGCTGAAAACTCAGTTAATGCTAAAGGGTGTAATTACTAAAGATGATTGGAAAGATTGGAAAGAAAATATTTCTTTTGATTATCTTGAAGATAATTACTTCTCAGAATTAAAAGAAGGAGAAATCACTAGAGAGCGTTTTGAAATGTTATCAACTATGGATGAATATGTTGGTAAGTATATCTCGAATGAATGGGTTAGAAAGAATATTCTAAGACAAAGTGACGATGATATTGCCGAGATCAAAAAACAGATCGAGGATGAAAAAAAGTCAGGTGAAATAGAGTCTGAGGACGATGTTGACTTTTAATTTTTTATAAATATATACGAGGAAAAAAACAAATGAGTATTGATAATCTAATTAATAATGTAAAAAACGGCGAAAACGTAAAAGCCCAAAAAGACTTTGATAGTCTTATGGCACAAAAAGTAACCGATGCTTTAGATGCAAAAAAGATTGAATTAGCATCTACAATGCAGGATAGAGTAGCAGCAAAAGAGGAAGAGTAATGTTAACCTTTGTCGAAATGCGACAAAAAATAACTGAAGCCAAAATTGGTGAAGTTTCTGTTAAGTTGCCAAGTTCTGCGGACGGTAAAGAAATGAAAGCTACCTTTGATAATAAAGGTTTATCCTATGAAGTCATAGGTTCTAAATCACATAAAGGTTTGCGTACAATTAGAATAAGAGATTTAAAGGATTTAGGATATAAAATTCCTAAAAACGCTAAAGATGTTAAAGATATTTTAACTGATTTAGCTGCAATGTTATAACGGATAAAGATATGAAGCTAATAGCAGAATATATGGAAAGTGACTTAAATGTCATTACCGAAAAAGTTAATGGAAAGAAAAGCCTTGTAATAGAAGGCGTTTTCATGCAAGCTGATTCTAAAAATAGAAATGGTAGAATATATCCAAAGCCAATTTTAGAAAAAGCTGTAGATAAATATATAAAAGAACAAGTAAGTACTGGTAGAGCAGTTGGGGAATTAAACCACCCTGAAGGTCCTACCATTAACTTAGATAAGGTTTCACACAAAATTACTGAACTCAGATTTGAAGGAAGTAATGTTGTAGGAAAAGCATCAATTCTTAAAACCCCTATGGGACAAATCGTAGAAGGTTTGCTCGAAGGTGGCGTTAAGCTTGGTGTATCAAGTCGTGGTATGGGAAG
>FZLS01000267.1 GCA_900197625.1 Rhodobacteraceae bacterium Water-Bin34
AATAGGATCTCATCGTCACCTAGAAAATTTTCCTGATCTTTCCAAGCCTTACTGCCACGACGCGGCAATCCAGAATTTGTTACCAAGTTTTTCTCTGGCTCTAACAGCATAGCGTGAAACGCAGATCCCAAAATCATAGCTGGCGTAGAGCTAAACTTAGCATTCTTCCAATGATATAATGATGACGTTGCCACTGTTTTCACAGCGCTTGATGAGATTGCAAGCAGTTCGTGGTATGCCTTATTTGACAGCTCTTCGCTGGGTATTATTTGCATTTATATTCTCCTTTTTTGGATATGGTAAAACTTCATATTTTATTAATTTAATTAAATCTTTGCGCCGTTTCTTTTTTGCATTGATTAGCACATATCGGTGCTTTCTTGGCCTATCTGCATAATACACATTTTCTGCGCCATACTTATCTCGCAGTTGTTGCATGTTAAGACCATATGCATAAGTTGTGTGGTGTTGGTGTTCCAAGCCCTTTACTTTAGGATCTCTAAATTTAGATGACAACCCACAGTACATAAAGTTTGCCGCCTGATATATTGTGCCAACATGCCCAGCGCTTATCTCAGCAAATGTCACAATAATTTCTTTATCCAATTGCTTCACAGTGTTTGCAATTAAAAAACTTTCTGCATTGTGTGGCGCAAAATCCTCTGTCCAGAGCCGTGTTAATTCATAGACATTAGATGCCTGATCAACACCACAGACGCCCTTACGAAGTGTTGTAGAGGCACTCACACCATATGTGACTACGCCAATCATATCTTCATCAGCAAACAAGCCAAATGCCCTGCTTATTGGTGGCACTCTATGCATGTAATGCTTTTCAACAATCATGGGCAGTGCAGTCTGTCGTGTGATTGGCCTAACAGATAGGCCAGTAGTATTTTGCATTTTTTCCCTCATTTTATTTTACTAAAACTTCTGCCGCCCACAGACATATTAAACTGGCTTCCGCCCTGCCATCGTGTTTCTTCAGTGAAAATCGATCATAATGATCTGGAAATCTTTGTATTGCAAGCTGGCGGCTCGTATCTTTATCTGATGATAAGTTAAAATGTTTCTTCCACTTGTTAGGCGTGACCAGATGCATTGGCGTCTTGTTTGCCGCCACACATGCAATCAATGCGCCATACCCCATACCAAATCTAAACGTGGCAACTGAAGATTGACCCGGCCTCGATGCGACTTGCTCTATCACAGCCATACGATCTTTTGCCTCTGGTTCTAGCATATGCAAAAGAGAATGTATGTCGATCTCAACTCTTCCGCGATTGTTAAGTATGGTGGGCATGTCCTGCACGTCCAGATCTTTAGTGCGCGTGCAGTAATGTGCAATCGCCCCAGAGAAACCCGGATCAACACCTACAATAATCATTCGACAACCTGTATATTTTCTGCGTCAGTTGTCTCTGGCTTGGCAACTTCAACGCCAGCTTTTGACGCCGCCATGTAAGATGCCATTCTGACAAACGCATTGAAGCTCAATGCCGATTTGTTGGCGGCCTCAGCCACAGCCTCATACTGCGCCTCGCTAAAATTAATTAATACTCTCTTATCAACCATTTCTTTTCTCCTTGGTTTAATTATCTAAGCACTGC
>FZLS01000132.1 GCA_900197625.1 Rhodobacteraceae bacterium Water-Bin34
GCTAAAATACACTACTTTAAATTATTTTTCTCAAAAGATAATATATATCTAAATTATTTTTTTAAAATTAATTCTGTAAACCCTTTAACATTATTAATTCCATTATTACTTATATATTTTATAAAAGCACTTCCAATAATTGCACCTTTTGCATAACGTGTTGCTTGACAATATGATTCATTATTTGCTATTCCAAAACCAATAATTTGAGGGTTATTTAACTTCAATTTATTTATACGTTCAAAATAATTTTTTTGCTCTTTTGTAAATCCATTTTGGCTTCCAGTAGTGCTAGCACTACTAACTGTGTAAATAAATCCTTTCGAAATGCTATCCATATATCGGATGCGCTTTTCACTTGTTTGAGGAGTAATTAAAAATATATTTAGTAAGCCAAAACGTTCAAAAATGGTCTGGTACTCTTCGTGATAAACTTCTACAGGAAGGTCTGGAATAATCAATCCGTCAATTCCTACTTCTTGACATTTTTTACAAAAGTCTTCTACACCATATTGAAGCATGGGATTAAAATATCCCATTAGAATGAGAGGAATAGAAACTGTTTTCCGAATGTTTTTGAGTTGATCAAACAAAACGTTTGAGGTCATGCCATTTTGTAAGGCCTGTGTAGAACTTGCCTGAATTGTAGGACCATCCGCTAATGGATCGCTAAACGGCATTCCAATTTCAATCATATCCACCCCATTTTTCTCTAAGTTTTCAATCGTAGTCACCGTGTCATTTATGCTGGGATATCCTGCTGTAAAATAGATCGATAATAGTTTTTTATCTTCTTTTAACTTTTGCTGTATTCTATTCAAAATCTTAAAGTTTAAAATATTCAATATATGTACTCAAATCTTTATCACCACGCCCCGATAAACTAATAACTACGACATCTTGTGGTTTAAATTCTTTGTGCTCAAAAATAGCCAACGCATGAGACGTTTCAATCGCTGGAATGATGCCTTCGAGCTGTGACAATTCCAGACCCGCTGTCATGGCATCATCATCAGTCACCGAAATAAATTCAGCACGTTTGGTTTCATACAAATGGGCATGCATGGGACCAACGCCTGGATAATCTAGCCCTGCCGAAATCGAATAAGGCTCTGTGATTTGTCCATCATTTGTTTGCATGAGTAAGGTTTTACTACCGTGAATTACCCCTTCTTTTCCAAGGACGGAGGTTGCGGCACTTTCACCTGTATAAATGCCTTTTCCAGCGGCCTCTACTGCAATCAGTTTAACTTCAAGTTCATTTAAATAATGGTAATAGGCGCCTGCAGCATTACTACCACCTCCAACACAAGCCACAATATAGTCAGGGTTTTCACGACCTTCGACCTTTTTTAATTGCCATTTGGTTTCTTCGGACACGACCGATTGAAAACGCGCCACCATATCAGGATAGGGGTGTGGCCCAACTGCACTTCCTATAATATAATGTGTGTCAACTGGGTTATTAATCCAATCTCGTATGGCTTCATTAGTGGCATCCTTTAGTGTACGGCTTCCTGAAAGTGCAGGACGTACTTCGGCGCCTAGCATTTTCATTCGGGCTACATTTGGTGCTTGTCGTGCAATATCAATTTCTCCCATATATACAATACACTCTAAGCCTGCTAATGCACAAACCGTGGCCGTTGCCACCCCATGTTGACCTGCACCAGTTTCTGCTATAATACGTGTTTTTTTGAGATGCTTGGCCATTAAAATCTGTCCTATTGTATTGTTTATTTTATGTGCTCCCGTATGGCATAAATCTTCCCGTTTAAGATATATTTTTGTATTATATTTTTTAGACATACGTTTTGCAAAATACAAAGGGGTTGGTCGGCCTACATAATCTTTTAGGAGTTGATCGAACTCCTTTTTGAAATCAGGTTCTGCCATAACCTTCAAATAGTTTTGACGTAATTCTTCTATATTGGGGTATAGCATTTCTGGGATAAACGCTCCTCCAAACTGGCCATAATAGCCTTTTTCATTGACGTGATAACTCATAATAGTTGTTTAAATTTTTCTAATTTTTTTTTATCTTTTTTAGCTGGAGCCAATTCAAATTTACTGTTTACATCTACGCCGTAGCAATAGGTTGCTGCGGTACTTTTTTTGAATTCTTGTAGTTGACTAATGTCCTTTATTCCAATACCTCCACTTAAAAAATAAGGTTTTGAAAAAGGGTATTTATCTAAAATAGACCAGTCAAAACAAAAGCCATTTCCACCCAATAGTGGACCCTTTGTGTCAAAAAGATAAAAGTCACAAACCGACTCATATGGCGCGAGTATATCAAAGTTGAATTCATTTTTAATGGAAAATACTTTAATAACTGTTGTATTAAGTGCTTGTAGAGATTTGCAAAATTTGGGAGTTTCTTCGCCGTGCAATTGTACTACTTGTAAATTATGGGTATTAATTTTTTCTACAATAGTATCAAAGGAAGCATTCACAAAAACCCCTACAGACTTTTGGCAAGAAGGCAGTTTAGGAATCGATGCCGTTACGTTTCTAGAAGAACCTTCGAAAAAGATAAACCCCATATAGTCAATACCAATGGCTGCAACCTCTTTAATATTTTCTTCGTCCCTCATGCCACATACTTTTAGTTTCATGCGTTTAAATGTTTTATGAAATCTGCTGCTGCTTTGCCAGGATTTTCTGTGATCATAAAATTCTCACCAATTAAAAACCCTTTATACCCATAAGGTTGAAGGCTTTTGATATCTTCCACTGAACGAATGCCACTTTCAGAGATTTTGACAAACTCATCTGGAATTAATGTACTAAGCATTATGCTGTTTTCTAAGTTAACCTCAAATGTTTTTAGGTTTCGATTATTAACGCCTATCATGTTTAGTGACGGCATGATTGATTTGTGTAATTCTTCTTGATTGTGAACTTCTAGCAAGACTTCCAACCCTAATTCTTGAGCCAAAACTGAAAATTGTTCAATTTCTTTACGACCTAAAACGGCTGCAATTAGTAAAATGACATCTGCCCCGTAGGCTTTTGCTTCAATAATTTGATAGGGATCAACGATAAACTCTTTTCGTAGTAAGGGAATTTTACAACTCGCTCTAGAAGTCAGTAAATCTTCCAAGCTTCCTCCAAAATATTTCATATCCGTTAAGACTGACATGCCGCAAGCTCCAGCTTTTTCATAGCCTTTCGCAACGTCCTGGATATTCAAATTTTGATTGATACAGTCTTTGGATGGTGATCGGCGTTTATGTTCTGTAATGAGTCCTGAAGTACTTTGCTTAAGACGTTCACAAAGAGATGACGATTGGCGTTCAAACAAAACGGACTGTTCTAGCTGTTTAACAGGGATTAGTTGTTTTCGAAGTGCTAATTCAAGGTGTTTATCTACTATGATACGATCTAATATACTGTTCATTATAGGGAGATTAGTTTAGTGAGACATTTATTTGCTTTTCCAGAAAAAAGGGCTTCTTCGGCTAGTCCATATCCTTCTGAATGCGTCAGCTGTTTGGCGGTTGCAATCGCTAAACCAGCATTGGCGCACACCACATTATTTTGTGCTTCAGTCCCCTGACCTTCTATAATCGCTTTAAAAATTTTGGAGGCATCTGCCACTGTATTTCCTCCAAAAATTGCTTGTTGGGTGTTGTTTTTTAACCCTAAATCTTCTGCTGAAAAAAGAACTTCTGATTTATTGGAGACAATTTTAGTGGTATTTGTTAAGGATATTTCATCATACCCTCCAAGATCATGAACTATACTGTAATTTTTATCTGAGTCTTGATAAAGATAGGTGTATAATCGTAAAAGCTCTAAGTTAAAGACCCCTACCATTTGGTTTTTTGGAGCCGAAGGGTTTACCATTGGTCCCAGCATATTAAAAAAGGTTTTAACACCTAATTCACGACGAATAGGTGCAACATTTTTCATTGCTGGATGAAACAAAGGAGCATGTAATACGCAAATACCTGTCGTGGCAATGGCGCGTTCTAAAAAGTCAATATCATTTGAAAAAGTTACACCCAAATATTCTAGTACATTGGAAGAACCACAAGCAGATGATACTCCATAGTTACCGTGTTTAGCAACTGGGACTCCTGCAGCGGCTGTTACAAACGAGGAAAGTGTAGAGATGTTAAAGGTATCTTTGCCATCTCCTCCAGTACCACATAGATCTATTGGATTGTAAGCCGATAAATCCACAGGAATACATAACTCTAAAAGGGCATCTCTAAAACCTTTTAGTTCTTCCAGAGTGATATTTCGCATCATGAATACTGTGAGAAAAGAAGCAATTTGACTTTGATTGTAATCTCCTTTAGATATTTTTATCAAAACCTGCTTAGCTTCATTTGTTGAAATGGTTTCGTGATTAACAAGTCTGTTTAAAATATGTTTCATTTTTTTAAATCAAATTAAGAATTAATCCAGTTTTTTAATATTTGTTTTCCGTTTGGAGTTAGTATAGATTCAGGATGAAATTGAACACCTTTTACATCATATTTTTTATGCCTTAAAGACATAATTTGACCGTTATCATCGATAGAAGTTGCTTGTAAACAATCAGGTAAATTATTATCTACTACCCATGAATGATAACGAGCTACTAGTAAAGATTTCTCTAGTTTATTAAATAAAATTTCATCTTCAACTGTAACAGAGATATTTGTTTGAACTCCGTGAAATACTTCTTTCAAATTTATAAGCTCACCACCAAAAACATCACCAATAGCTTGTTGCCCAAGACATACACCTAGAATGCTTTTGGTTGATGCATAGCGCTTAATTACAGAATTCAATAATCCAGCTTCTTCAGGAATTCCTGGGCCAGGGGAGAGTAGTATTTTTTCATAACACTCAATGTCATTTAGGTCAAACTTATCATTTCTAAGGACCGTTACTTCACAGCCTAGGTCCTCAAGGTAATGCACTAAATTAAAGGTGAAACTATCGTAATTATCGATGACTGCTATTTTTTTCATAATTATATTGTTTCAGCGAGTTTAATTGCTTTGGTTAAAGCACCTAGCTTGTTATATACTTCTTGAAGTTCATTTTCTGAACTGGATTTGGATACGATTCCTGCGCCAGCTTGCCAATGCAATTGATAATCTTTACTTAAAAAAGTACGTATCATAATAGCGTGGGTATAATTCCCATCAAAATCCATAAAGCCTATTGCTCCTCCGTAAAAGGCACGATTTGTTTTTTCGTATTTTTCAATAAGTTGCATTGCTTTGTGTTTGGGAGCGCCGCTAAGCGTTCCAGCTGGGAAAGTATCGGCCACAATTTGCATAGTAGATGTGTTTTCTTTAATTTTTCCAATGACCTTACTGACCAAATGAATAACATGTGAAAAGAACTGTACTTCTCTGTATTTTTCAACCACTACATCCGTACAATGTCGACTTAAATCGTTTCTTGCGAGATCCACTAGCATAACATGCTCGCTATTTTCTTTTTTATCAGCTACTAGTTTTTTAGCAAGTTCAGCATTTTTTAAGTCGTCACCTGTACGAGCAAAAGTACCAGCAATAGGGTGAATCTCTGCGTTGTTATTTTCTACTACAAGTTGCGCTTCTGGTGAGCTTCCAAAAATCTTAAATTTTCCATAATCAAAATAGAATAAAAATGGGGAAGGGTTAATACTTCTTAGGGCACGGTATACATTGAAATCATCTCCTTTAAAATCTTGTTGAAATTTTTTAGATAATACAAGTTGAAATACGTCGCCGCGATCACAATGTTTTTTTGCTAAATCTACATTAGCTTTAAAAGCTTCATCTCTTAGGTTAGAGCTGATTTTCCCTTTGGACTTGAAGTCATAGGTTGAAAAACTTTGCATTTTTATCAAATGGCCAATAGTCTCTATATTATTTTTAGATTCATAGCAATGTGCAAATATATAGGCCTCATTTTTGAAGTGATTGATGGCAATGATGTTTTGATATATCGCATAGTACATGTCTGGGATTTGAACAGAACCCTCTTTTTTTGAAATAGTAATGTCTTCAAAATACTTAACTGCATCATAGGCTGTAAATCCAAACATTCCATTATTGATAAACTTGAAGGCTTTATCATTTTTAGTTTCAAATTGCTTCGTAAACGTATCAATTTCTAAAGTTACTTCATCAGATGCTACAGTCTTGATTTCTGTGGTATGATCTGGGTAGGTCTTAGTA
>FZLS01000055.1 GCA_900197625.1 Rhodobacteraceae bacterium Water-Bin34
GACAAAAATGCTTTTGTCTCCACTTTTTTTGGATGAGTAAAAATTTGCTTGGGAGATCCCTCTTCCACAACTTTACCATCTTTCAGAAAACATATTTTGTCTGCAGCTTGACGAGCGAATTGCATCTCATGGGTTGCAAGAACCATAGTCATACCTTGATCTTTTAATTGCAACAAAACGTCTAAAACCTCACCTACAAGCTGCGGATCCAATGCTGAGGTAATTTCATCAAAAAGCATGACTTCAGGTTTCATTGCTAAAGCTCGAACAATGGCTACTCTTTGCTGTTGGCCTCCAGATAGTTGATCTGGATAATTATGCATTCTTTCAGCTAAATCGAAACGCTCAAAAAGCATTTCAACTTCAGAAGTAAGTTGTGTTTTTGATAAATTTTTAATTCGTTTAGGCGCCAAGATAGCATTTTCAAAGGCAGTCATATGGGGAAACAAATTAAAACTTTGGAATACCATGCCGATTTTTGATCGGACACTTTGTGGATTTAGACCCGGTAATGAGATGTCTTCACCATCTAAAAATATCTCACCATCTTCAATTGGTTCAAGTAGATTTATACATCTAAGCAATGTTGATTTTCCAGCTCCTGAAGCACCTATTAAGCAAACCATCTGCCCCTGATCAACATTTAGATTTATTCCATCACAAACAGTGTTATCACCAAAACGCTTTACAACGTTATGTAGCTCTAATTTAGACATTATCGTCTCTCACGCATTTGTCTTGCCATCAAATAGTCAGCATAGCGTGTCGCTGGTATCGTAACTATCAAAAAGATTATTGCAGCTCCTACATAAGGCGTGAAATTGGCGAATAAAGATTTGTATACACCAGCCTGGCGAAAAATTTCGACTGGCCCAATGAAGCTTAACAACGAGACATCTTTTTGAAGGGCAATTAACATATTCATTTGAGATGGAACAACATTACGTATTGCTTGAGGTAGTATAACGTCTCTCATAACTTGCCTTTCTGAAAGGCCTAACGAAAGAGCAGCAGATCTTTGACTTGGATGAACACTGTCTATTCCAGATCGAAAAATTTCTGCAACATAAGCAGAATACGTCAAGATTAAAGCTAGAGATCCCCATATAAATGGTGAATTCCAAGGCCTCGGAAGACCCAATCCAGGTATTCCAAATCCAATTAAATAAACTGTTAAAATAACAGGAACACCACGAAAAATATCTGTAAATGCAGCTCCAAAAATGCGAAGTGGAAATAAAGCAGGTGACTTTGCATCTCTGGCAAGTGCTATCATCAATCCTAAGACCGCGATTGCAGGCGCAGACCAGGCAAAAATCATGATATTTACAGTAAATGCATTTAACAATTTTGGAAAAGTTTTAGATAAAACCACTCCATTAAAAAAGCTCTTTTGAACTTTTTCCCAACCAGGTGTCATCGGGACGAATATAACAATAGCAACTATAACAAATATTGTACTTAAGGCAGCTACTAGTATCGATCGATGGCGTTGTTTTTGTTCATATTGTTCGCGGCGGGTTAATCCCGCCGCTTTATAGTTTTTCATATTATTTTATTAAAGGGACACCTGTTGTGTCCTGTAACCATTGCGCCTCAATAGAAGCTAATATGCCATTTCCACTAATTGCATTCAAAGCTTTGTCTACACACACTTTCAAAGGATTTCCTTCTTCCATGAGCATACCAAACTGATCAGCATCATCACTTTCTGAAGATGGGAATTGGCCAATTACTTTTGAACCTTCTATCATAACTGCACTCAAAAATAGAGCTGTAGGAAGATCAAACATAGCAGCGTCAATTTGATTTGCAGTAATCGCAGCATTTACATCTGCATTATCACCATAAAGTAATGGAGCATTGTTTGGGACAACAGTTGATGCTATTTTTTGGACAGCTGTTGTTGATCCAACGGCTCCCCATTTTAGGCCCTTTAAAGCTTCTATGGTTGCTGAAGTATCAGTTGCACCTGAACCAACAAGCACTGCCATTGGTGCGGTATAATACGGCACCGAAAAGTCAACTACTTGATCGCGTTCTGCTGTAATAGAGTATTGTTGCATGTTGACATCAAAATTTTTCACACCAGGCTGTATGGCTTCATCAAATGAAGATCGCACCCATACTACATCTTGTTTAGAAAAACCCATTTCTTCTGCTACAGCATATGCAACAGCAGCTTCAAAACCTTGACCACTTTCTGGCGCATCATCTAAAACCCACGGAAAGTAGGCCGGGTTACCTGTTGCTATGGTAAATTTACCTTTTTCAAGTGTCTTACCAGATGCGCAGTGACCATCCGCAAATGCATTCGTGGCTAAAAGCGCCAATGCGACCGCAGAAACTATCATTTTTTTTGACATTCTTAAAACCTTTTTTGTTGTTGAATTTATTTACAATAACACTTCAAAAAAAGGTGTCTAGTGGGAGAATTTGATCTTAATATTTTCTTAAAATATAAACCCATTTTTCAAAATAAAAAAAGAATGGGCACTAAGAATGCCCATTCAATGCACTGCTCAATAAATTAAACTTTAACTCAGGTCTACCATTATTGCTCCAGCAGTCGTGCCAACAACTTTACCTGGCATTTTTTCTAAAGCTGTAGCTCGCATTCTTTCAATCGCTGCTTGTGCGGTTTCAGCATCTGGCCATGTGAGCATAGTTCGAACTGTATTTTCTCCTGTTTGAGTTGCTTTAAAGCTAGTGGCACCTGCAGCTTGCATCATAGGCCACATGCCTCTAGCAGTCTCCTGAGCACCATCTATATCTTCAAATTCCCAATCAGTAAAAGTTGCAAACATTTTCATTCCTCTCAATTAATAATAAATTAAATTACTCACCCCAAGCGCCATGAAATTCATAGGCAACAGCTTGTGTATCTCCTTCAATCCAAGCATCATGTCCTGGGTCGATAGCATAAGCATCACCAGCTGAATAAGTGACTTGTGTACCATCATCATGACGACAGGTTATTGATCCTTCAACTATTACGCCCAAATGCTTTGCTTTACAGCTATCAGTTCCAACTAGAGGTTTGATATCATCAGACCATTTCCAACCAGGTTGAATCGTTAACTTCATCACCCTTTGACCACTAATATTCACAGTTTCTACACGTGCATTGTTTGGCGTACTTACTTCATCTGCATCTTTTTCAAAATTCTTAACTTCAATTGTAGCCATTTTTATATTCTCCTAATCTAATAATGTTGCGCCAGTTTCCATACGAATTATTTGCCCATCTTTTAGTGTTGAAACACCCATAACTGCTTCTCTGGTTCCATCAGGATATGACATGAAATTATGTGTCACTAAAATGTCGTCATTTTCATAAACACATCTTGATGACTCTTGAATGAACTTATCATTAGCCATCATTCCGGTAACCATTTCGGCCCACTCTGATTTTGAAAATTCATTACCAGATTTGTGAAAAACAAACACACAATCTTCGTGGAGTAAATCCAAATAAGCTTTGGTGTCACGGTCAGCCATTGTAGCATTTAATTGATCATATATTCCCATTTTAAGTACCTCAATAAAAAGATTCATCACTCATTGGAGTGATAACTGTAGTTTCTAATAATGCACCCGCAGCTGCTCTTTTCGCTTTAAGTTCTTCATCTCCTCCAAAAGCTTGTAACGCTTCTTTTGAATCAAACTCCATAATAACCATCATTTTATTGTCATCATTGGCCTCAGAACCCGCAAAAATCAATTTACCACCAATTGCCTCAAGTCTGGCTATATTTTCAAAATACATTTCTTTCCATGGCGCAAAACCACGCGAGAGATCTTGTGTTAATTTAAGTATCATAATGAGTCTCCTTGCTCTAAAGTTATTTCTAAATTATCAAAATATATAAAATAGTATTGCTAAAAAATTTTGAAAGTATACTTTCATATTAATACCAGTTTTATTTATGAAGGGGTTTCATATGCTTGATTTCAATAACAACCAGTCATGCCCGATTGGTCTTGCTGCAGAATTAATCGGTGATAAATGGTCGATTATTATACTACGTGATATTTCTGTACTTAATCGCCAGACATACAGCCAGTTGTATAATAAAAGTTTAGAGGGTATCTCTTCAGCCACTTTAGCTAAACGCCTCAAACGACTTCTAGATATTGGAATGCTAACAGTTAGCAATGACAAATTGCATTCTCAGAAAAAAATCTACTCACTAACAGAAGCCGCTATTGAATTTGTTCCTATTATATTTGATCTGGCTCACTGGAGTAATACTTATCACAAACCAAGCCCTGAATATGTAAAGCCCATAAAAGATTATATGGGAGGAAATAAAAAATTAATTAAAGAATTCCAGGATGGATTACGTAAAATTCATTTACGCAAAATTCCAATAGATAAAGTTGATCAAATTTTTCAAAGTCTTGCTAAGATATAATTATTGTAATGAATAATTCGACCCTTTTTTTTCAGACAAACAGTGCTTGGATTACGTTAGGCGTCATTGCTCTAATGTTCATTATGTTTTTGAAAGAGACATATTCAACTGAAATAGTTGCCTTAATTGGTGTATCAATATTATTGATTTCAGGTGTTTTGCCCTATGAAATAGCTGTTATGGTTTTATCAAACCCAGCACCTTGGACAATTGCTGCAATGTTTATCATCGTAGGAGCACTTGTCCGAACTGGTTCTCTAAATTCATTTACACAATTGGTAGAAAAACAAGCGCAACAGAATCCAGCCCGTGCAATTTTTGGAGCTTTATTATTTGTTGCTTTTGCGAGTTCAATAATGAATAACACCCCATTAGTAGTCGTAATGATACCAGTTTTTGTTCAATTATCTCGCACTTTAGGCACATCAGCTTCTAAGTTACTGATACCTCTAAGTTATGCAGCAATAGTAGGCGGCACATTAACACTTTTAGGCACATCAACTAATCTTTTAGTTGATGGGGTAGCGCGAGCATCAGGCCTTGAACCGTTTGGTATTTTCGAAATATTACCAGTTGGTATCGTAGTTGTATTATGGACTTTTTTATATCTTTATATTGTTGGCCCAAGACTTCTTCCAGACCGCTTGAGTATGGCGACATTATTAACCGATAAATCAAAAATGCGTTTTTTTACTGAGGTTACAATTCCCTCAGGAAGTAATTTAATCGGGTCAAAAGCTTTAGATGTTCAATTATTTAAAAGAGACGGTGTAAGGTTAATAGATGTGGTTCGAAAAAATTCATCCTTCAGAGATAATTTAAATACTTTAAAATTAAAAAAAGGGGATCATATAGTTCTGCGCACAGCCATGTCTGAAATTTTATCACTTCAAGCTACTTCGGATTTACGTGATGTTGATCAGATATCATCTACTGAAACCATAACAGTTGAAGTGCTAATTACTCCAAACTGTAAAATGGTTGGGCAAACTTTTAAATCTCTTCATTTGAGGCGTAATTATGCAGTTTATACTCTAGCCGTGCATCGACGCGATACAAATATTGATCAACAAATAAATACTCTAACAGTTCGAGTTGGTGATACTTTGCTTTTAGAAGGTGCTCCAGAAGATATTGCGCGGTTAGCTGAAGAAATGAATCTTGGAGACGTTTCACAACCATCAGAACGAGCATTTAGGCGTAATCATGCATGGATTGCTATTTCTACATTATTTGCTGTTGTAGTTTTAGCAGCTTTTAACATTGCACCAATTTTGCTTTTAGCAATACTTGGAATGACAGTTGTTCTCATGACTAAATGTATTGATGCGGATGAAGCATTCTCTTTTGTGGATGGTAGATTGCTTTCATTAATTTTTGCTATGCTTTGTGTTGGAGCAGCCTTACAATCATCAGGTGCTGTCATTCTTATAGCGAACGCAATATCTCCTTTTATTAACTCTTTTCCACCATTTTTCATTATACTTACAATATATCTAATATCTTCAATTTTAACGGAATTAGTAAGCAATAACGCTGTAGCAGTTTTAATGACCCCTATTGCAATTGGATTAGCCACAACATTAGGCCTAGATCCAAGGCCTCTTGTTGTGGCTATAATGATAGCTGCGAGCGCAAGTTTTTCGACTCCTATTGGCTATCAAACAAATACTTTAATATATGGCCCAGGTGGTTATAAATTTATTGACTTCTTGAAATTTGGGATACCCCTAAACCTTTCATTAGCACCAATTGTAAGTTTTATAATTCCACTGGTTTGGCCACTATGATTTATATTTAGAATCTTTAGTATCAATTCAATTCAATTCAAAAAACATCTAATTTCATAATATTGCAAATTATGCATAGCGGACTTGCAAATCTGTTTGTTGTTCTATTTCTGCATTCATCTTACTTAAAGAAAAAAAAGGATGAATAACATGACAACAGCAATTATGAATTTTACGTTTGCACCACTCACAAGCGCATTCAGTGGTTTCCACTCATTTTTCTACTCATTAAGTAAAGCACGCGCAGCTTCCGAACTGTATAGAATGGGTTACACAGAAGAAGCTAAAAAATTAATGCTTAAATAACATCTTACAAGAAATAAAAAAATATGTTCCAATTAATCAAAATTGGAACATAAAAATTTCAAAAATATCTCTTTATGACATATATAGGATATCTTGCATTCTATATAATAAGAAACAATATCCAGCACCAAAAACCAACGGTGCAACTATTGGCTCTGCTGTATAAATAACACCCTCATCAGCTGCAACTTTTGCTGAAACAGTCCTCCAGCTTAGAAACGCAGCAATAGCAGCTTGAACAACAAAGTATGTAAATAAATACCAAGCTCCTTCCAGACCATTAAATAATAAGATCAAATGCATAATTACCGCCGCAGCAGCAAAGGAGCCTGTAAAGCCACCAATGATAGTTGCAGTTCTACTTATATTGAATTTTCCATAAAAGGCATCAATACCTAAAGACATTTGAAAAGCATACATTGCCCAGCCTAAAGTAAGTGCTATGAAAATCACAAAATTTAAAATTCCACCAAAATTTTCTATCATTTTTTTCTCCTTTTAATTGTTAATAAAATATCCTTCAGGTTGATATTGGGGTTGATCCTGTTTCAACACTAACAATCAAACCATCCTTCTTAAGGCCAACCCATATCACCGCTTCACACGAGCCGTTTGGAAATGTTATAAACGAATGAGTAACAAGTAGATCTTCATTCTCATAAATACATCTAACTTTATCACGTTTTAATTTATCCATCATTGGAGCGAACCTACCAAGCCACTCTTGCTTGTTCATTGAGGTTCCATTCGAATGCATTGTCATTTGCATATCTTCATGAAAACATTCAGCAGCGCCAACAATGTCACCTTTATCAAATGCTTCATTAAACTTATTAAATAACATCATATTCTCTTTTAGGGCTTAATACCTTGTAAGGATACTACAGTCATTTTAATTAATGTGAAGTGATTTAGAAATTACCAAATGGATTTAAGCTAGTTATTTAATATTAACGTTTAAATAAATTGTTTATAGTAGCTAAAGGGACAGTAATTAATCCAACTCCAAACAATATTATGGCACCGCCTAAAAGCATCAACAATGTTGGTTCCTCTCCAAGAAATACAACACCTCCAAATAGCGAAAATATTGGAAGTAATAATAAATACGGCGCAACTTTTCCTACATTGTGATTGCGAATTAAATTATTCCAAAGCAGATATCCAAGTGCAGTCATTACTAATCCCAAGTAAATGACCGCCCACCAAACTATTGAAGAAGCATTTTTAATTGCTTCTATTTGTCCAGATTCGAATATCGCAGACATAAAAAATAGTTGTGGAACAGCAAATACAGCAACCCATGCAGTTATTTGCATAACCCTAATATCAATTAATTTCCTTATGAGAACTTGACCAATTGCCCATGCTAAACCTCCAAGAATAACAAGAAATACTGAACCTATATTTATTCTTATATCGTTTTGTTGTGTCATTATCGCGACACCTGCAAATGCTAATGCAATACCAATGAATGTTTTCTTTTCAGCTTTTTCTTTCAAAAATATAATGCCTAGTATTACAAGAAATGGAACTTCGAGTTGTACAATGAGAGCTGTTATTCCAGCATCTAATCCCTTTAATCCGGTAAAAGTTAAACTATACTGAATAGCAGCAGCAATAATTGCAATTCCAAATAAGCTTATTAGATGTTTTTTTGGGATTGGGACAAACCAAACTAATACAGATGCTGTTAACGTAAATCGGAGTGCCATCAATAATATGGGGGGGAAATGATCAATTGCACCTTTAGCAAACACCAAACCCATCCCCCAAACCAAAGGAACTGTTAAGGCCATCAGCACCTCAATTGGCTTTAATTTATTCAATTTTGAAATACCTTATAGCTACAAGAAAAATAGATCTGTTTCTTAAATGATACATAATTATTTCAGATGTGTTTTGAATACTTCTACAAATTCGTCATCAACTATCCTAGTGGCGACAATCTATTATTGGAAATAAAGCTTGTATTATAAATAAAAAATACAAAGGTTAAGAATAGTAATAACTGCTCAAACAAACTGATTTACGTAAAGGCGGAATTGATGTCTCAAAATAAAAAAAAAGCTCTTATAATTTTGACTTCTCATACTGAACTTGGCTCAACAGGCCGAAAGACTGGGTTTTATTACGATGAAATGGCAACACCATACTGGAGATTAATTGATGCAGGATTTGACGTAGATATAGCATCAGTGAAAGGCGGAGTTGCACCTCCTGATCCAAAAACTTTAGTTGAACCAAATGATCGCCCCCCAATGGTCGCACGTTTTATGAATGATGATAAAGCGATATCAAAACTCAACAATTCATACACTTTAAAAGAATTAAATGGTGAGACATACGAATGTGTATTTTTACCCGGTGGTCATGGTACAATGTGGGATTTTGACACAAAAGACATTGGCAAAATCATTACTGATGCATGGTCAGCAGGTGCTGTTGTAGGTGCGGTTTGCCATGGTCCATCTGGATTATTGCAAGCCAAGAGAACTAATGGAGAGCCACTTGTTAAAGGCCTAAAAGTAAATAGTTTTACTGATGCAGAAACTGATCAAATAGGGCTTACAGGAATAGAACCTTTTTTACTTGAAAGTAGATTACGTGAATTAGGCGCTAAATTTGAATGTAGTAAAAATTTCACAAGCCATGCTGTTCGTGATGGGCGCTTAGTTACTGGTCAAAATCCACAATCAACTCAAGCAGTGTCAAAATTATTGATAGAAGCTATTGATGACACATTGTGAAATAAGAAAATCATTAAAAGTATACTTTCTGCAAAGATTCTAAATACTTGCACAATCATTAATCTGATGAGAGTATTAAGCTTAAATCTAGGCTGTTTAGGGAGAACATTCAGATGGATAATGATGGGCTCAAAGGATGGAACCATGTTCCAACTTTACCTCTTAAAGTTTCACCATTTTTTAGATGGCCATTACGTCCATTGGAAATGGTCGCATGGATTTGGAACTCGTGGTTTCTAATTACCGAAAAACTAATTATTGTATGTATTGCAATCATTTCCTTTTATTGGTTTCAACCCCCACTAAGTGAAATAAAAACTCTGGCTTTTGGTTGGGTTTTTGAGATGTATATCCGAAATATAATGTTAATGACCATCGTCGCAGGTGGCCTTCATCTATATTTTTATACATTCACCAAACAGGGAAAAAAATTACGTTTTGATCCACGGCCATTAATGAAAAACGGACGGCAATTTACCCTTGGTGGGCAAATAAAAGACAACATGTTTTGGACTCTTGCAAGTGGAGTAACAATATGGACAATTTATGAAGTCCTCATGTTTTGGGCACTAGCAAACGGATATGCTCCTATACTTACTTGGGCAGCACATCCTGTTTGGTTCGTTATGATGTTTTTACTAATTCCAATTTGGGAAAGCTTTTATTTTTATTGGATTCACCGCTTTCTACATATTCCATTTTTATACAAACACGTACATGCTTTACACCACCGCAATATAAATGTTGGCCCTTGGTCTGGATTATCAATGCATCCAGTAGAGCATGTAATTTTCTTAGGGTCTGTAATGGTTCATTGGATTATTGCAGCTCACCCTGTGCACATCCTTTTTCATTTACAGTATTATGCATTAACTGCTGCAACGACACATACTGGCTTTGAGGGTGTAGCTGTAAAAGATGAAAACAGACTAGCTCTAGGTAGGTTTCATCACCAGATGCACCATCGCTATTTTGAATGTAACTACGGATCTCTTGAAATTCCATGGGATAAATTCTTTGGATCATTTCATGATGGTACAGTTGAAGCGGATAAGCGAATGAAAGAACGCCGTATTCGCATGATGGGAAATTAAAGCTCAACAAAGGGTTAGATATGAAAATTCGTAATTTCCATAAATCTGATTTTTCTTCCGTTAAATCAATTTACCAACAAGGTATAGATACTGGAAATGCAACTTTCCAAAAAAAAGCAAAAGGATGGAATGAATGGAACTTATCATTTTTATCTTCATGCAGGATTGTTGCTGAGATGAATGGTGAAGTTGTCGGATGGGCTGCTTTATCTCCTGCATCAAATCGTGCAGTTTACAATGGAGTGGCCGAGGTCAGCATCTATATTGCAAAAAATTATGCGAACTATGGAATTGGGAATTCACTACTTTCTGAACTCATTTCATCATCTGAAAATGAAGGCATCTGGACACTTCAAGCAGGAATCTTCCCTGAAAATGAATCAAGCATAGCTATACATACCAAAAATGGTTTCAAAAAATTAGGACTTCGAAAAAAATTAGGTAAAATGAATGGCGTTTGGAGAGATATCTTATTTATGGAACGTAGAAGTAAAGTCGTTGGAATTTAGCTAAACAAACATGAAGAGAATTAAAAGTGGAGAGAATATGTCTGGTAATCTAAGTTTTGGTGATCTTAAATCTCATGTAGAAAATGGAGAAATTGATACTATTCTCGCATGTATAGTTGATATGCAAGGTCGGCTAATGGGCAAACGATTGGTTGCCCAATTTTTTATTGAGAGTGGCTGGGAAGAAACACATTGCTGTAATTATTTACTAGCAACTGACTTGGAAATGGCTACACCAGATGGTTATGCCTCAACATCATGGGAAAGTGGTTATGGCGATTACGTAATGAAGCCAGACCTAGAAACAATTCGACTTGCCCCTTGGCAAGAAGGTTGTGCTTTGGTCCTATGTGATATCTTGGACCACGTAACTCATAAAGAAGTACCCTTTTCTCCACGATCTATGCTTAAATCGCAAATTAAAAGATTAGAAGAAAAAGGGTTTTCAGCAATCACTGCAACTGAATTAGAATTTTTCTTATTCCAAGGCACACATGATGAAATCCATGCAAACGGTTTTCAAAACTTAAAACCAATATCAAACTACAATGAAGATTATCACATCTTCCAAACATCAAAAGAAGAATATGTAATGCGCCCAGTGAGAAATACCCTACTCAAGATGGGTATTCCAGTTGAGGGATCAAAGGGTGAAGCAGAAGCTGGCCAAGAAGAAATAAATATAAAATATGCTGATGCGATGTCGACAGCAGATCATCATACACTTGCTAAACATACGGTTAAAGAAGTTGCACATCAAAATGGTGTCGCAGCTACCTTTTTGCCAAAATGGCATAAAGATCGTGTTGGGAGTGCATCACATATTCATCAATCTCTATGGAAAAATGGAACCAATGCTTTTTTTGATGCAGATCAAGATATTGGAAAATCTAAATTAATGGATCACTATGTAGCAGGACTTATGAAATATGCAGCAGACTATACATATTTCCTCGCACCTTATGTGAATAGCTACAAACGCTTTGCAAAAGGCACGTTTGCCCCAACACAAGTAGTTTGGTCTATTGATAATCGAACAGCAGCTTATCGATTGTGTGGAGCAGATAGCAATGCAATTCGCATCGAAGTTCGTACACCCGGTGCAGATATGAATCCTTATTTAGCTCAAGCGGCTATTTTAGCAGCGGGTTTAAAAGGTATTGAGGAAAAGCTTGAACTGATAGATCCCTACAAAGGTGATGCATATTCAGACGATGAAAAAAATCATATCCCACGAACTTTACGTGATGCACGTGATGCAATGATTAAATCAAATATGCTACAAGATGCTTTTGGTGATGAAGTCATGGCGCACTATGCTCGAGCAGCAGAAGTAGAAATTGAAGAATTTGATCAGGTTGTAACTGATTGGGAGATCGCACGTGGATTTGAAAGAGCTTAAAACATGACTATTAAATGCATATCACCCATAGACGGGTCTATTTATGCAGAACGCCCAATATTATCTCGAAGTGAGGCTGATGCTGCTGTGACACGTGCAAAAATTGCACAAAGAAAATGGAATATGCGCCCAATCGAAGAACGTATTGAATTGGTAAAGGCAGGCGTAGCGGCAATTGGTGCAATGAACGAGGAAATTGTTCCAGAAATAGCATGGCAAATGGGGAGACCTATTCGCTATGGCGGCGAGTTTGGCGGATTTAATGAACGTGCCAGCTATATGGCAGATATCGCAATTGACGCTTTGGCTCCTATTGAAATCGAAAATAGCAATAATTTCAGGCGGGTGATTAAAAGAGTCCCACATGGACTTGTACTTGTTGTTGCACCTTGGAATTATCCATTTATGACTGCTATTAATACTGTCGCTCCTGCACTTATTGCGGGGAACGCAGTTATGTTGAAACATGCCTCTCAAACACCTCTTGTTGGTGAACGTTTGGCTAAAGCGTTTCACTCTGTTGGAATTCCTAGAGATATATTTCAAAATGTATTTCTAGATCATGATACTACATCAGCTTTAATATCTGATCGAGCTTTTGATTTCATAAACTTTACGGGTTCGGTTAGTGGTGGAGTAGCAATGGAAAAAGCAGCAGCAGGTACATTTACTGGCATTGGATTAGAGCTTGGCGGTAAAGATCCAGGTTATGTCATGGAAAATGCAAATTTAGATGCTGCAGTTGAAACATTAATAGATGGAGCGATGTTCAATTCAGGGCAATGTTGTTGTGGAATTGAACGCATTTACGTAATTGAGAGTTTGTTTGAAGATTTTATCAAAAAGGCTGTGGCAGTCGTAAATCAATACAAGTTAGGAAACCCTTTAGATCCAGAAACAACAATTGGTCCAATGGCTCATATTCGTTTTGCTAACGAAGTACGCGCACAAACTCAAGAAGCTATCAAGGATGGTGCAAAAGCACATATAGACCCTTGTCTCTTTCCAATGGATGGTGGAGCATATTTAATGCCACAAATCCTAACTGATGTAACTCATGATATGCGCATTATGCGTGAAGAAAGCTTTGGGCCAGTTGTTGGTATAATGTCTGTAAAAAATGATGAAGAAGCAATTAAACTTATGAATGATAGCGACTTTGGATTAACTGCCTCATTATGGACAGATGAAATTAATCGAGCTGAAACGATTGCAGATAGAATTGATACAGGCACAGCTTTCATGAACCGTGCTGATTACTTAGATCCCGCATTATGCTGGACTGGGTGTAAAGACACAGGTCGTGGTGGTGGATTATCAATGATTGGATATCACAACCTAACCCGTCCAAAATCATATCACCTCAAGAAAGGTTAAGCACATGACTTTAAACGCAAACTGGTCCTACCCAACAGCAATTCGATTTGGAGCTGGACGAATTTCTGAGATAGCTGATGCTTGTTTTATTTCAGGCATTAAGAACCCACTCTTAATAACAGATCGTGGTTTAGCAGGAATGGAAATCACCCAAAAGACACTTGATTTGCTTGATAAAGCTGGTTTGGGACGTGCAATTTTTGCAGATGTTGATCCAAATCCTAATGAAAAAAATGCTGCAGCAGGTGTTGCTGCGTATAAAGCGGGCAATCATGACGGTGTTGTTGCCTTTGGAGGTGGATCTGGTTTGGATCTTGGAAAGGTTGTTGCTTTTCTGGCTGGTCAAACCCGCCCAATTTGGGATTTTGAGGATATTGATGATTGGTGGACAAGAGCTAATTCGGATGCAATTGCGCCAATTGTTGCTGTTCCAACAACTGCAGGAACAGGATCTGAGGTAGGCAGAGCATCTGTCATTACAAATTCAATTACAGAGCAGAAAAAAATTATCTTCCATCCAAAGTTTTTACCAACAGTGGTAATTTGTGATCCTGAACTAACAGTAGGAATGCCCAAGTTTATTACAGCAGGTACAGGCCTTGATGCTTTTGCGCACTGTGTTGAAGCATATTGTTCGCCACATTATCACCCTATGTCACAAGGCATGGCGCTTGAGGGAATGCGATTAGTCAAAGAATATCTACCTCGCGCATATACAGATGGTACAGACCTTGAAGCTCGCTCTCATATGATGAGTGCAGCAGCTATGGGTGCAACTGCATTCCAAAAAGGGTTAGGTGCAATACATGCTCTGTCTCACCCCATTGGCGCAATTTACCATACACATCACGGCACAACGAATGCAGTTTGTATGCCAGCTGTACTTAGATTTAATAAACCTGCAATCAAGGATACTATAACAGAAGCTGCAAATTATCTTGATATATCAGGTGGATTTGATGGATTTTGTAAATTTGTTGATGATTTAAATGATAGCTTGGCTATACCAAAATCCTTAGCAGGTTTGGGTATCGAAAACCCTGATATAGATCGTATCGTTTCAGGTGCTTTAATCGATCCAAGCACCGGAGGAAATCCAATTAAGATGACAGACGAAAATACTCGGAAGCTTGTTGTTGAAATATGTTAAATAGCATTATGTATCCTTGCTGCATATAATCAAAAATTCATACATTGCGCTTGAAAAATTCTTATTCATAAAACTCTAAGGCACCCCTATTTATTTTTTAAAGTTTAAATAAAAATATAATAAAATTATTTTTATTTGTATTATGTTATGTTATCATATAACATTGATTTTGGTGCTTAAAAATTATTTAGATTAAGGAGTTTTTGGATGTTTAAATTCACAGATAGCATTCAATCTAAAATTCAAAAAAATTTGGGCCTTAATATGAATTTAACTACAGAAATTCTTTCATAACCTATGCCAGATCATCGCATTCCTATTACTCTATTAACAGGGTTCCTTGGAGCAGGAAAAACAACTTTATTAAATGCCGTTTTGAACGATAATTCTGCAGGGCAAGTTGCAGTAATTGTAAATGAATTTGGAGAAGCTGGCCTCGATCACGACCTAATAGAAAAAAGTAGTGAAGAAATTATATTAATGCGATCTGGCTGCTTATGTTGTTCCGTTCGTGGCGATCTGTCTGAAACCATATCAGATCTTTTCAGACGAAAAAGTTTAGGTGAAATTTCTTTTGAACGCATTGTCATTGAAACTACTGGATTGGCAGATCCTGGCCCAATTATTCAAACATTATTTGTTGATCTTTTTCTTGCAAATAACACTCGAATGGATGGCATTGTAACTGTTGTTGATGCAGTTAATGGCTTTGCAACTCTTGACGCACAATTTGAAGCAGTATCCCAAGCCGCGATTGCTGATTTAATTATTCTAAGCAAAACTGATCTTATAAGTCAGTTTGAAATAACCAAATTAAAAAAACGTTTGCATAGTTTAAATTCAAGTGCGCAGATAATTCACTCTACATTTGGCCAAGGCATGAGCGATACACTATGGGGACTAAGTGCTCTTCATGAAAAGGCCACAGAAAAGGAGGCCTTGAATTGGACAATAGGAAAAAATCCAAAATTTGAGGCCTTAACTAACCTGTCTGGGCTTTCTCCTGCAAAAAAAATATCAATGGCACCACCAACTCACGACCTCAGAATTGGATCTGCGTCCATAATTCTAGAACAACCTATTCCTGAAGCAATATTTGATATTTGGCTTGATACATTAATAGCCATACGTGGGCCTGACATCCTTCGAATAAAAGGTATTTTATTCATTGAGGGCATCGAAGACCCATTTGTTATTCATGGGGTTCAACATATTTTTAATCCACCTGTACAACTGAGGGGCTGGAACAAAGAAGATCAACGTTCGCGACTTGTAATAATTGCGCGTGATTTATCTCAACCAGAACTTCAAAGAAGTCTTGAAATGTTACGTGCTCATGAAAACAAATAGTAATTTAGGTAGTACTAATCTGAAACGTAAACGTCGAAATGAAAACCCAATATTGGATTATGACAGGCTTCCAAAAGAACTCCGCAAATGGATTGCAAATGCTGAATTACCTTGGCGACCTAAATCTGTTCTAAAAGCTTATGAACGTGCATATTCAAGAACTGGTAACAGCAAAAAAGCCATGAATGAATTAACACGTATACAAAATCACCTCGTCTCAAAAGATACAGCTCATATTTGGGGAAAAAATCACCCCAATGCAAAATAGAATTAATTAACAATTCTCTTAATTCAGAGTTAAATTTATTTTAACCGTTAGAATATATTCAATTTTTTAAACGAGACAATCAAAAGCGACCAATATTCAGGTCGTATTTGAATTAGACTTACACAAAAATATTAACTTCTTATTAATTAAAATTAAAATTTTAGGAGGCTTTTATGAAAGACTGTTTAACCTTGCCAGGCGGTCTTCTGACGGAAGAGCAAAAAGAGGCATATTGGAACGATGGGTATCTTTTCCCAATCAATGTTGCGAATGCATTACAATCAAATAATTGGCGTAATTCCTTAGAGAAAATTGAACAAGATTGGCTAGACAATGGCCTGAAATTACCACTCAACACATACAAACGCGTTAACGCGCAAGTGGTTATGCCCTTAGCCTGTGAAATTGGATTACATGCACCAATTCTTGATGCAGTTGAAGGAATACTTGGCCCTGATGTAATGTTATACTCTGTAGAGTTTCTAACCAAAGAAGCACATACAAAGCACGTTGTTACCATGCATCAAGACCTTGCATATTGGGGGATGGGAGACATGGACAATATTCTTACAGCGTGGCTTGCATTGTCACCAGCGACAACTGCATCAGGTTGTATGGACTTTGTTTGTGGAAGTCATAAAAATGAAATTTTGGCTCACGAAGACAGCTTTGATGAACATAATCTTTTGTCACGTGGTCAAGAAATAAAAGTTGATGTAGCAAATTCAGATAAAGTTTCTGTAGAGCTAAATCCTGGCAGCATAAGTTTACACCATGGTCTTACTATCCATGGGTCTGGACCAAATAAGTCAGATGATCGCCGTATAGGCGTGGCAATTAGATATGTCTCTGCCAAAATGCGCAAAGCCGGTGGTGTTAAAGATTACGCAATTTCAGCAAGAGGTACATATAACAATAACAGTTTTACTACTTACAACCCACCTGCTTCATTATTTGATGCCAACAGTATGGCATTGTATGAAGAAATAAGAGCAGAACAAGCTAAGGTTATGATGGCAGGTGC
>FZLS01000030.1 GCA_900197625.1 Rhodobacteraceae bacterium Water-Bin34
TTTCATATCCCTATTTTTTACAAAATAGAAACTTGCTGCAGCGATAAAACAAGTTATTCCAGCAAATAAGAAAGAGGGTACATAGCTACCTATAAAATCGCGGCTAACACCTGCCCCTACAGTCATTAGTCCTGCTGCTACATGGTGTGATGCAAATATCCAACCAAAAATTGCAGGTCCAATTTCTCTACCAAATTTTCCTATGGTGAGTTTCACTGTAGGTGGAACAGTTGCAATGAAATCTAATCCATAAATTACGGCAAATATTGTTAATGCAGCATATGATGGGTCGGAACTTACCAGCCAAACTAAACTTACGCCACGAAAGCCATAGTAAATTGTAAGTAACCACCTGTTATCATATCGATCTGCTAGCCAGCCAGAGCCAGTAGTTCCAATAAGGTCAGCAACACCAATTACTGCAAGTAGCCAAGCAGCGGCTGCAAATGGAACACCGAGGTCGCCACAGAAGGGTACAATATGGGCTTGAGTTAAACCAAAGCTTGATATGCCACATATCATAAATGTGAGTGCTAAAATCCAGAATAATTTTGTGCGCATCCCAATAAACAATGCTTTGAAAGAAAGGGATATAAAATTTTCAGTATATGGCTCCGGCACTTTCCCAACTTCAGTCTCACCAAGACGCGGAATACTAATATGTTCGGGCCTGTCCCAAGCAAAAAGGTAAAACAAAATTATACTTACAACACAGCCTATAGTTGGAATAGCCATAGCAGCACGCCAGCCATATAAATCACTAATTGTAGCTGCTAAAGGCATAAAAATCAGCGTTCCTGTAGCCGTTGCCCCAGTCATTAAACCAATAACTAAACCTTGCCTTTGATTAAACCATCTTGAAGCCACTACTGATGATAATTGCATAGCAGTTAATCCTGGGCCAATACCCAGTAAAATCCCCATTCCAAGCCATAGATGCCATTTTTGTGTTGTAAGTATTGAAATTATTAAACCAATAATTAAAACAATGCCTGATAACCCAACCATTTTTCGGGGACCATACTTAAGCATTAATCCTCCTGCGAATGGAGCAGACAATCCAAATAATGCCAACCTTAATCCAGTAGGAGCTGCAATCTCACCAATTGACCAACCTAAATCTTTTGACATTGGCACTATAAGAACACTAGGCACTCCAACTGATGCTGTTGCAAATAGTGCTGAAAAAAATGCGAGTGCTACCATTACCCAACCATAATGGATACCATAGCTATTGCAGATTTTTAAAGCAGAGTTTCTAGTAACAAAACTTAATTGCATTAGGTTTCTTTCGAACCTAATTCAACAAAATCACGGTCAATTTTTGGTAGTGGTTCATCATTAATTGCAGCCTCAAAAGCCTTAAGCCTTTTATATATAGAAATAAGCTCGATAATAGTTGTCCAAGAAGATACTAAGAATTGAAATGATGACGCTACTTGTCCAAAAGCTCTTAAAATTTGGTTCATAATTCCAAGCGTAATTCTGCCTGATACAATTGTTGGAATTAAGAACACATAAGCAATAACATTATCAGCTTGAATATACATATATCTAAATAAATTAAAGTATGTGTAATGGAGGTATATTCTAAAATAATTTCGTCTCACATTAGAAAATAAATCCCGTAGTGCAATTGGTTGTGCACTATCTTCATTATCTTCTCCCAACACTAATTCTTTACGAAACGCAGCTTCCACACGTTGGTTTCTAAACTCTAACCCAGGTAACTTTATGCCAGCAAATAAAAGTATTAATGTGCCAAAAATTGACCAAACAATTGAAAGTGTGACCAATGGATATGGGATTGCACCTAAAATTGGCAATGTTTCGACATGTACAGACAACGCGGCAAGTACAGGAAGAAATGCAATTAAAGTCATAATTGAGTCTACAAAAGCAACTCCAAGTCCTTCCATTATGGCCGCAAATCTCATTGTATCCTCTTGAATACGTTGTGATGCACCTTCAATATGGCGAACCTGTTTCCACCGAGATACGTAGAATTCGTTCATTGCTGTTCGCCAACGAAATATGAAATGTGAGGTGAAAAACCTATTAGCAATTATGAATGCTATATACGGAAAAGCTATCGTGCAAAAAATAATAAAATGGCTGTAAAGCTTGGAAACTGTAATCTCTCCAGTGCCTCCGAGAGCCGTTTGAATATCGTTGTAAAATGGTCCGTACCAGGCATTTATAATAACTGAAACTTGAACTGAAGCATAGGATAAATAGATTAATAATGCTGAACCCAAGATTGACCAGTTTTGCCAAAAATGGGAATTATATCTACGCCAGGCAAAGTAAAAAATTAAAGTTCCAATCAGATAAAATAAATCAAACCATAAAAACTCAGATGTTATAAAATGACCTAAACCAATTACTTGATCTTTAGAGCTTAAATCAAATCCTAAAGATGTACCGAGGTTTTCACCAATAGTGTACCAAATGGTAATCAAAAAGATTATCCATATTAAAAGTGAACTAAAGAATAGTTTCGGTTTTGGAAAAAAAGATTCAAACATTTTTTATTATACTCTATGTAGACACCCAATAATTGTGGGTGGATTTAATTTAAGTCATTTTGATTTAAGTGTAAGCAAAGCTATATAATGAATATGTTTCAATTGTGGGGTAAAATCAATGTCTGAATGGCTATATCAAATTCGTATAAAAGTTACGGAGAATATATCTGAAGACCTTAGAAGCAAGCAAAAGCAAAGTCTTTCAAAAAAATTAAAAAAGATTGCAGATAAATATAACATGTCACTTGTTTGCACGTTTGAAGCTTTTAAAGAATATTGTGATGAGGCTGAACAAAATGGCATTGAGAAATATGGTCTATATCATTGGACTAAATCAACTATTGAAGACCCATTAAAAAAATCTAAGCATTTAAAGTCTTTTGCATTTTATTTAGGTAATGATCAAATTTATGAAAAAGAATTAGCAACAGGTATTGAGAGTCATCTCAAGGAAATTGATGATCAGGAATTACTTGAAATAAATCTCATAGATTCAAATCCTGCAAATAACCCTCAGCCACCCAAAAGAAATATTTCATAGATCAGAGTTATTTTGCCTTAGGCAGAGTTTCGATCTCAACAGCTTCATTTAAGAACATAGATCGTGCACAGGCTTCATTTAAATCAATTGTTGTTTTTACATTTTGATTTTCGAGGTTTGCTTCAGTCTCTACACCAGAAAAAGTACCGGGGCATATTTGACCATTTACTCGGATTACATTTACAGGGTTGTTTACTACCACACCAACTGAATCTGCAATCACAAGTTGATCAACGAATACAAAGGTTTCAACAATCTTAGCCTCTGGTGCATATATTTGTGCAGCTAATGTTCCACGTGATACACAATCACCTACATTTGGCTCAAAATTTAACAACACTCCATCAAATGGTGCACGCATCGTCAGATCTTCGAGGTCAAGTTCTCTTGATTGAACTTCAAGTTGTCCTATTTCATTAGCAATGTCAGCGCGTGACTTTCTTGAGTGGGCACGTATTAAGGCTTCTTCAGCACGTTCTACAGAAAATGTGGCATTTAATTTTTTGCGTTCAGCAGTTTCAAGCATTGTTTCATTTACTAAACCACGTTTAAATAAAACATTTGTTCTATCAAATTCACGTAACACAAACTCAAATTCTTCTTTCGAGCGTGATAAATCTGCTTTTGCAACTGTTATAGAAAATTCGCTTTCTTCAACGGCAGCTTTTAAGTCACCTGCACGTGCTTGGGCAGACTTGAGCGCGAGTTGACTTGTTCTGTCATCTAATCTGACTAACACTTGATCTTTAATTGCTAAGCCAGAATTTACAGCTTCTTGTGAAACCTCAGTAATACATCCTTGGGCTTCATATGATAAACCTGATTCATTTTCCGCAATGACTGTTCCAGCTAAGTTAATTGATTGGAAATTTTCCTGTGCATACAAAGGACTTGATAAAACTATTATTGCCATACTTACTTTAGTTAATTTAAGACCTTGTATCATAAAAATTCTCCCAGTTTGTATTATAAAATTGGTCTGAATTTGTTGAGAGTCAATAGTGGAATTATGTTAACAGTGGATTTGTAGCCTTGAAGTATTATGAAATTGCAATACTAGCATTAAAACTGCCAATTCAAACTTGACCAATACATGGTATATTGCATTACAATTTGAGCGCCCAATTTTAAAATTAGACTCTATTTAAAATCAAACATTACTATCAACTTGATAATTTTTTTCTTGATATGTATTCAATTATTCAATAACGTGAATGTATTATAATAATACTGACTGATGTTGCTTTTGTTACTTTTTCTCCCTCAACATCAGTCAGAAGAAATTATTTATCTAATAAATATTTTTTAGATTTTGACACACCAAGCCACATAGAAAATGAGGATATTATAAAAAATATTGATATAAAAATATATTGAATATTTAATGTAAATTCGAAATCTAATAATATACCTGTAAGTGCAGGACCAATGGCGGAGCCAAGCACCATTGCTGCCGCTGCCGCTGCTTTAATTGATCCAAGGTGTTTTGTGCCAAAAAACTCAGCCCAAAATGCGTTTGGCAAGGTAGTATTAGCTCCCGATGTTATTCCTAAAAATATAAAGCCAAATAATGCAGAATATAATGTCTCACCAAAGGCAAATAATATAAATGCAATAATCATTGGCAATTGAAAATATGGAATTAACTTTGCAGTTCCAAATTTATCTAATAAAATACCAGATAAAATCATCATGCAAATTGCGATCCCAGTATAAATTGGAAACATTGAAACTAAACTTAAATGTTCCCAACCCTTAATTTCCGAGAAGTGAACCTGTTGAAAAAAGAAGGCTGTGTTAAATGCAGATTGGCCAATTACAGCGGGCATCATAAACCAGAACAAAGGGTGCGATATAGTTTGTTTGCGAGTCCAATGAAGTTTATTCATTCCCAATGATTGGTCTTCGGCATCAATGGATTGTGGGCTACGTTCTTGGCGTAATAACCATATTAAAATTGGAATTGAGAAAAGAGTAACTAGAGCAGCAAGTATCCAAATTTTCTGCCAAGAAAAATATATTAAAGCAGATACAAGAAATAAAGGAATAAGAGCTTCACCAAATGAAAATCCAAGATTTGAAATTGATAGTGCTTTTCCACGATTGCTAACAAACCAACGTGACATTGCAACTGCGGCTATGTGAGTAGACATGCCCTGTCCAGTTAATCTTAAGCAAAATATTACGATGGGTAGTAAAATTACTAATGGATTGATCGACATGAAAATACATGACATGGCAAGTGCTAATAATATGATTGGGCCAAGTTTGCGGACACGCATTACGTCAGTTAATCCACCTGCCCAAATCATAACCACAGCAGAAGCAAAAGTACCAAAACCATAAATCGCACCCCAATCACCATGGGATAAGTTAAAAGTTTCCCTGATTTCTCCTGAAAATATTGAGATAAAATATGTTTGGCCAAAGCTAGATAAAAAAGTTAGTAGCATGCCCGCTGCAAGCCAACGGAGATTATTTAATATAAAATTAAACATACAAACTTTCTGATTAATAAAGTTTCAATTTATATTTCTAGGTCAAGCCGTGGCTTCCAAAAAGGCCTGAATAATTCAATTTTTGGACAACGATTCATAACTACTTTTAAGCCAGCCTTTTCAGCTAATTTTGCAGCTTTATCGTCGTAAACATTTATTTGGCCCCAAAGGACTTTAGCTCCAATAGCAATTGCTTTTTCAGCAAAACCATAAAACTCTTCTTTGGGTCTAAAAACTTCAACCATGTCAACTTCTTGGTCAATTTCTTCAAGTGAATGATAAACTTTTATTCCCCTTATTTCTTTTAGCTTGGGATTTGGGTTTACAGGTAACATAGTATAGCCAGTTTCGTGTAATACTCGTAGTACACCATAGCTAAATTTAGTTTTGTCTGCACTTGCCCCCACAAGAGCAATCGTTTTTACAGAACTTAAAATGTCGGCAAGGTATTTTGGATCATAATCATATATGTGGTTTACGTCCGCATCAGGCATTATTCGTCTTCCTTTGATCTAGCAATATCTGCTTTAAGTTCATGGGGCTCTAAAGGGTCAAGGAATGGATTTCGATATAAACTATCATGGCTTTCTACCCCAATTTTAATTGTAATATCAGTAAGAGGTCTTGCTACACAAAGTATTATATAACCATCATTTATTTGACGATTGTTTAAAGCAACTTGACGTTTTTGGTCAACTTTTCCTGAAATTAATTTTGCTGCACAGGTAATACAACCTCCATATTTACACCCAAATGGTAAATCAACACCTTGATCTCTAAGAGTTTCTAAAATGGGACGTTTTGAGTTCACCTCGAAAGTTTTCCCACCCCGATTTTCTAGCGTTATTAATGTCATAGCCAAATATCACTTGTACAATCACCACCTGGGTAACGTGCTTCATGGCATCTACTTGGGCCATTTGGCTCTTTCCCAAAATCCACTATGAAGTTTTTATTTAATGTCATTCCACCATTTATTGGATCACAATCAATCATAACCATTACACCACCCTGCTCACGGATTTCAGGATAGAATTGATTATCCCATGTGGAGAATAAAGATGTTGTCACATAAAGCCTTTTCCCATCCAATGAGAGTTGAAACATTTGTGGGCCGCCAGCCATTTTCACACCATTCACATAAGGCGCCTTACCCAGCAATCCGCCCATCCATACTTGGCCAGTAAGTTTAGGATTATGTGGGTCTGAAATATCATATTGGCGCATATCTCCATGAAGCCAATTATTTAAATAGAGATACTTATCATCCATTGAAACTAAAATTGCTGACATAACACCTGGTACTGGCAAAGGCCATTCCGGATGAGGCTCATTTTCAACGTCAATTATTTTTTCCCATTGCCATTTATCTGTATCATCCTTCCACCAATGTATAACGTTTGAGCTAAGAGCTGCGCCACAAAAGCCATGAGAGCTATCAGGATCATGATGAAATTTAACCTCTAAAGGGAGCAACCCGTCCTCACCTAAATACATCGTTTCAATGGGTTCTTTTTTTTCAAAATCCCAAAAATGGAGCTCTCTTCCATATTTAAGATGACCAACTTCTTCTAAATCAAAACCGGGCATGAATGTATTAGGAGCGGCCCATTCTGAACTGACCATTATATTATGCCTTGGTTGATACCAGAAATCATAGCCAAATTTTATATCGCCCATTGAATTTTCCCAGCGACCTTGGATTTCAAAATCCTTGTTTAGATGTAAATAACCTCCAGGGGCCTCACCTTTTGCATCACCTAGCATAGAGATGATGATTTCTGAACCAAGACAATGAACTGTGTGTGGACCCGATAAATCAGTTTTTGATTTAATATCATTTCCATCAATTACCTTATGCAAAATAGGTGCCCTAGGATCAGTAGCTGTATCAACTATGTGGATATTGTTTGAGCGTACACCTGGAAGTAATAAATATTTGCGAGACATTGAACCATCATCAAAGCATGAAGAACATGCATTCCAACCCATGTGATGTAATTCATCTCCAATACCAGGCATTTCAAGCCTATGAATGACCTGGCTGTATGTTTCACTATCAGGGTCTATGTCAACAGTCGCTAAATAATCTGGTTTTTGAATGCCAGTGCCAGTATAAATTGCAATTGTATAAAGTAATTTTTCACGAGGAGCTTTAATTGCTTCGGATGGGCTTGAATATCCAGGACCGCAACATTCCATTTTATTTTTTCCTCTTTTTATTTTTACACATCAATAAGGCTTTAAGTTAATACTTTTGAATATGTTTCTTTAGCTTGCAAGTTTTTTATCTCAGAATGATGGTCTTCATTTAAAGAAAATATTACCAGGTGATTACATGTAGATAAATATCATATACATTATGAGATAATTATAATTTGTACTAAATTTTTTAATTAACTAGTCTAAATAGACTAAATTATAATTTTTTTCTAAATATTATAAAACTCTAATATTTTTTCATAACATCAAATTTTTTCCAAACTTTACATGAGGAATTTTGCATCATGAATTGTCCGAAATCATTTCCGTTTATTGAACAATAACCAACAAACCTATCGTAAGTTTTAGCACCTGTTAAATCACAATTTGCCATCTCACCTAAAAATTGTTTTGCTATTTCTGTCGCATATTTACCTTTGTTAGTATCTTTTTCAGGACAATTTAGTGCAGCTAATCTAATTGGTATTGCACCTATTATTATTGTATCACCATCTCGTACATGTGTAACAATTCCTGTTAAATTACTTGATTTTGACAGTGGTAAAGTCTTTGAGGTATTATTTGCAAAAGCGTGAAAAGCTACAAATATAAAAAATATTATGAATTTAATTCTAATAATTAAATTCATAAATCTATCCATTCAAAATTTACACCAATTTTTGAAAAGAATTTTTCTAGATTTTCTATTGTCATCTCTATTGTGCGATCATTTACGAGTGGGTGTATATATATAACAGTTTTATTCCTTAATGCTTTATCCATAAATAGAGAGACATTATTATTTACGCCATTGATCATTGATAGTGGAGTTACTGCACCTGGCCGTACTCCTAAATTTTGCATTAGCCTTTCAGGAGATCCGAAAGATAAATTACTAAAGTTTAAATTTTTGCTAAGCTTTTTTAAATCTATAGCTTGATCTTGCTCGGCTACCAATAAGATGTTTCTTTTTTTCTTATCGCGTAAATATAAATTTTTGACATGCCCCCCACCATTTTCAGTTGAAATGAAGATACCTTCTACTTTTTTAGAGTCTTCAACTGTTCTGAGTGGAACATGTTCGAATAAGTTATAAGATATTGACCATTCTTTGAGAGTTTCTAGAAGTGTATCGGATGAGATTGGCAAGCTATTTTGAAATTCTGATGATGCATCTACCATTTTATCCTCATCTTTTTTATCCTGTATGTAGTTTAGATGTTTTTATAACATTGAAGTTATATTATAAAAACATAGGATCAATTATAAAATCTCAGGATTAGCAGGGTTAGAATGTTATTAGATATAAGATTTACTCAAAATAACAAAGATATGCTATCATGCTTAGATCTTCGTAGAACCGTTTTTATTGAAGAGCAAAATGTGCCTGAAAATGAAGAGGTTGATGGAGATGATCCTGATTGCGATCATATACTTTTAACTGTTTCTGATATTCCAGTGGGTGCTGCTAGACTTAAATATTATAATGATTTTATAAAAGTTCAGAGAGTTTGTGTCCTGAAAAATTATAGAGGGCAGGGCATTGGATCTAAAATCATAAATTTCATAATTAGACATGTTGAGAAAAATGATATTCGTAGTTCAGTTCGTCTGGGTTCACAAATTCACGCGTTAGAATTTTATAAAAGGCTAGGATTTATTGAATTTGGTGAGGAGTATTTAGATGCAGGTATCCTTCATAAGGATATGGAATTCCAAATTAAATAATCTCTAATTTTTAATTATGCTTAACCTCTAATAATATTAAAATTTGGATCATATGGGCAGGATTCAATTATTTTTGCATTAATTTTTTCCCCAAGTATATCGACAAAAACTTCAGAGCCAATTGAGGAATATTCTGATTTAATAAAGGCATATGCAATATTTTTATTTATTCTATGACCCCAGTCACCTGATGTAACCGTTCCAATAACTTTATTTTTGATAGACAGCGTTGCACCACCATGTGCGGGCGCAATTTTTGTGCTGATTTCTAGAGAAACCAATTTATTTAAACATTCTTTTGATTGTCGGTTTTTTAAAGCTTCCTTCCCTATGAATTCATTTTTATTCATATTTACGAATTTATCTAAACCTGTTTCAAATGGATCAAATTCAGTTAAAATATCTGCTTTCCAATGAAGAAAACCTTTTTCTAGTCTCATTGAGTCAACGGCTCGTGCCCCAAATAATTTTATGTTAAATTCAAGACCAGCTTTTTGGATTGCTAAATATGCTGCATAAAGAGATGCATTAGGAATATGTATTTCGTAAGCAAGCTCACCGGAGAAACTCACGCCCATTACTGTAGCTGGGGCTATGCCAATAAAACATTCACGAAGGCTGAGCCAAGGAAAAGCATCTTTAGACCAATCTCCACGGGAGCAAGCTGAAAGTACTTTACGAGCATTTGGCCCAGCTAACACAAGTATAGTAATATCATTGGTTAAGCTTTTTAATTGCACATCGTCATTTGGATTTAAGTGCTGTCTTAGCCAATCCATGTCATGATATTCACTTGCAGCAGCTGATCCATACCAAACTCTTGCAGGCCCCCGATCACTTTGTGGAAGATTGGCAATAGTTGCTTCACCTTTTAACATACCGTGATGATTAAGAAAGTATCCTAATCCGACTTTACCGGTTTGTCTTTTAACATTCCCACAAAAAATTCTATCTAAAAAATTATGACGATCTGATCCTGTTATTTCAATGCGATTAAAGCCATTAACTTCACACAAACCAACGTTTTGTTGAACATTTTTAACTTCTCTTTCTATTTGATCAAAAGCTTCATCAAATTTGAATCCAAGTGTAGTTTTAAAATCTTTTGAAGGTTTTATGTAATCTACTCTTTCCCATCCATTCACAACTGTAAATTCAGCACCTTTTTCTGCAAAAATTGGTGTCAGCGGTGTAGTTTTTGCATTTCGTCCTGCTGGTCTATGTTCATGCGGAAAATGAAAGCGAAATTCGTTTTGATAATCTTCAATTGCTTTAAGCGCAGTTAATTCAACATTTGTATGTCCAGCAAAGCGTCGAGGGTCAATGCACCACGTATCATAACAAGCTTCACCATGAACAATTTGTTGAGCTAAGAGCCAGCCGTGGCCGCCTCCTTCGCCTAGACCTGCGCGCAGTCCTATTATGCAAAAAGCATTACGTTTTCCAGGTATTGCGCCAACTAGAGGTGCACCATCAATCGTGTAGGTAATAGGGCCATTAACCACAGTATGTATTCCAGCTTCCATGAGGGCGGGCATACGATCGAATGCACCTTCTAATACATCTGTAACTCGGTCTAAATCGTCTGGACAAAGAGCATTTACAAAATTTGGGTCAATGCCGTCCATACCCCAAGTTTTACAATCCTGTTCATAGAAACCTAAAAGCAAACCATTTTTTTCTTGTCGGCAATAATAATCTGAAATTGGGCATCTTAGTAAAGGCATGCGGTGTCCTGCAGATTTTATCTCAGGAATATCTTCAGTTAAAAAATATTGATGTTCCATAGAAGTTACGGGATGATGCACGCCCATCATTGATCCAACTTCATTAACCCTATACCCACATGCATTTACAATAATATCACAATCTATATCTCCATGTTCAGTATGAACAGTCCAAGTATCGTCAGATTTTTGCGTCAATGCAGTTACGGGTGTATTTCTATAAACTTCAGCGCCAGCTTTACGTGCTCTTCTTGCTAAAGCTTGGCAAAGTTGAGCGGGATCTATATCTCCGTCTGATGGGTCCCAAAGCCCTCCTAAAAGGTTATTTTTTGATATAAGGGGATGCCGTTTTGCGCATTCATCAGCATCAATAACTTCAAAATCAACGTTCATGCCTTTTGCCATAGATGCAAAGTGACGATACCCATCCATTTGTGCTTCAGTATTCGCTAAACGAATGCCACCATCTCCGTGATGATAATTTATTGGGTACTCTGGATCTTCTGATAATTCTTTGTATAAATTTATTGAATGAGATTTTAAGCCTACCATTGTCTGGTTCATACCAAAATTAGTGACTTGGGCTGCTGAATGCCAGGTGGTTCCGCTTGTTAACTCATTTCGCTCTACAAGTACGACATCACTCCAACCTTCTTGTGTCAGGTGATAAAGTGTTGAACACCCAGCAATGCCGCCGCCAATTACCACTACTTTAGTACGTGATTTCATTTGTAGATTCCTCATAGCTCTTACAATTCGTTTAATTTAACTACAGTTATCTGCAAGATTAGGTTCATTATTATTATATTATTGTAATTTATTTATTATTTATTGGGAATTAATTATAATTACTACCTACAATCCTGTGAGATATGAAAGACTATAGATAATATTTCTAATGTGAGAGCTCCAAATATGCACAATAAATCAATAAAAAGAGGTGGGCGAAGCAAAAGAATAGAAAAAAGATTGGCAAAACCTATCATAGATCCATGCCCACCTGGACAAAAGGGAGGATCTTATAAGCCATTAAGCCAGGATGATATTAAAAAAATTTATAATACTGCAATAGACCTTCTTGTAAATCTTGGAGTTGGTGAAGTGCCAGAACGTTTGTTTAAAGATTTGATTGCTATTGGAGCAAAAGATAATGGTTCAGGTAGGGTGCTTTTCCCAAAAAATCTTATTGAAGAAGCAATAAGTAATGCTGCAAAATCTTTTGTCTTGCATGGAAGAGATGAAAAAAGATCAATTATAGTTGGTGGTAGTTCTGTTTATTTTGGTACGGGTGGAGCTGGTGTGCAGACATTAGACATAGATAATGGGAACTACAGGCCCTCCACATTAGAAGATTTACATAATTTTACTAAATTACAGGATACTTTAGCAAATATTAGTTGGTATACACGCTGTTGCATTGCAACTGATGTGCCCGATACATATGACTTAGATGTAAATACTGCCTATGCTTTAATAAAAAATACTACAAAGCCTGTAGCAACTTCATTTACATTGGCCGAGCATGTTAAACCGATTGTTGATATGCTTGATATTGCGGCAGGGGGACCTGGGGAATTCTCCAAAAGGCCATTTTTGAAAGCACACATCAGTCCATTAATTTCACCAATGCGTTATGGCGAAGATGCAGTTGACGTAGTGTATGAATGTATAAAATATAACATTCCAATCTCTTGTATAACTGCAGCGCAAGCAGGGGCAACAGCTCCAGCAACTTTGGCTGGGTTTTTAGCGCAATCATTAGCTGAAACGTTAGCAAGTCTCATCATGGTGCATGCTATAAAACCAGGCTTCCCGATGGTTTTCTCAAATTGGCCATTAGTAATAGATTTACGTACAGGGGCATTTTCTGGCGGGAGTGGTGAAACTGCAGTTTTAAATGCGGCATCTGCACAAATATCAAACTGGTTAAACTTACCTTCTGGAGTTGCATGCTCAATGACTGATGCAAAAGCTATAGATGCTCAATATGGCATGGAAAAAGGAATAACTTCGTTTGCTGCTGCGTCTGCAGGTGGAAATTTGATTTATGAAAGCTCTGGAATGACAGCTTCTTTGTTGGGAGTGAGTTTTGAAGCTTTTGTATTAGATGATGAAATGCACTCTCATACTTATAGAGCGCTTAGAGGTATTGAAGTTAGCAAAGATAATTTAGGTTTTGATGCAATTTGTGAAGCCGTTTTAGGTGAAGGACATTTTCTTGGCGGAAATCATACTTTAGAAGCAATGGAGAGAGATTATTTTTATCCAAAGTTTGCTGATCGAGATGAGCCACGGACTTGGTTTGAAAATGGTGCTAAAGATGCATGTTTAAGAGCTAGAGAGCATGCAAAAGAAATTTTACTAAACCATAACCCAACTTATTTATCAGAAGATCAAGATAAAGAAATTCGTTCCCGTTTTAATATTTTATAAATAATTTCACCCAGTTTATTTATTCAATTAAATTAAAACTATTTGCTATCCAAGGGGCATTTTTATGTGTTTGTTTTATTACATGTTTTTCAATTAATTTACGCATTTTTTTATCAACAAGATCAAGAATTAAGCGTGAACAATCAGGTGTAGCTACAACCGCTAGGTCCCTTGAAAAAGCCTTTATCGGGAACGGATGAATTTTTAACTTTGGCTGGAACCTTTTGGCACGAGAAATAATTAGAGGTGTTGTAATTGTCCACCCGGCTCCATCTGCAACCATTGCTAGGAGTGTCTGACTATTTCCACATTCAAATTTACTTGGAAGGTTAATACCGATACGGCGTAAGTGTGAGTCAATTTGCCTTCCAATAATCATATTTTTGGGAAAACGTAAAAAAGGTAAATTGGTTTTGTTGTGTATTATTTCTAAAGGTGTTTTCTCATGATTTAATGGCGAAGCAATTACAAAAGGGTCTTTAAGAAGTGGACGATCTTGTAATTCAGCTAGACGTTCTGTTGAATTGCTAATTATTCCTATATCTAATTGTCGGTTACGTAACATCTCTATTATCTTATTGCTTGAATCCGTGTGATACATGAATTCGCACTGGCGCATATTATTTGTCAAATATATCGCTAATTCAGGTATTATATCACTATCAAAGTCTTCAATTATACCTAACCTTAGATAACTAGCTTCATCGATATTACCAGCTGAAGCTTCCGCTTTTGCTTTACGTATTGAATGCAATGCATCACTAATGTTGTGTAGGAATAACTGTCCTTTTGGAGTTAAAATCATTGGACGGCGAGAATGATCAAATAATGCAACTCCCAAATACTCTTCTAATCCTCGAAGATGATGTGAAACAGTACTTACTGATAATCCAGTATCGTTTGAGACTGCATTAAGTGAACCTTTCTCAGCACAAATCTGAAAGAGTTCTAGTGTTTTTAAGTTCAAATCTTTTTTTTTGGAATTATCCAACATTTTTATATCTTATGAAGAAATTGCTGTCATATTACTAAAATCATTAACATGTTTTAATCTTAAGAGAAACGATATGCTTATAAGCAATTTTTTGATTTTCATTTGAGAAAGTCAAAATCTGACATATCATGCCTCTCACGGAGTTGATTGGGTTTATCAGAAGAAGATTGATTTACAATTTTCCCGCGTTTTACGGCTTCACGATTATCAATTTTTTTTGCCCATGCCATCACATGCTGGTATTTTGCTACATCTAAAAAAACGTCTGCATTATAAAGCTCACCTAAGACAAGCTGTCCATACCAAGACCAAATTGCGATATCTGCAATGGTATAGTTCTGCCCACTTATAAAATCATTTTTAGACAAACGTTGATCCAATACATCAAGTTGCCGTTTTGTTTCCATAGAAAATCTGTCTATAGCGTATTTAATTTTTTCAGGAGCATATTTGTAAAAATGCCCAAAGCCTCCACCTAAATAAGGAGCACTACCTGTTTGCCAAAAAAGCCAAGATAAACATTCCGTCCTTTCATTAAAGTTTATTGGAATGAACTCTTTAAATTTTTCTGACAGATAAAATAAAATTGCACCTGATTCAAAAACCCTTTGCTGTTTCTGGGAACTATTATCGACTAGTGCGGGTATCTTTGAGTTTGGGTTCACTTGGACAAAACCGGAAGAAAACTGCTCTCCTTTATGAATTCGGCAAAGCCAGGCATCGTATTCTGCACCAGTGTGGCCCAAGGCTAGCAATTCTTCTAACATTATTGTTATCTTGATACCATTTGGCGTACCCAATGAATATAATTGTAGTGGGTGTTTACCTACAGGCAATTCTTTTTCAAATGTAGCGCCAGCGGTTGGCTTGTTTATGTTTGAAAAAGTTCCACCATTTTTGTTCTCCATTATCCAGATTTCTGATGGCTGATAGCCAGTTGGGTAGCTCATGAATGTGGCCTTTAAATTTTGATTTTAAAAAATATTAAATAATGCGATTGCCAAAATGCTTAATAGGTTGCAAATATAATTATTTAGTTATGTGATAATGGTCTCGTTTGTAAATTATATTATTGCATAGTGAGGTTTTAATTTATCATATTTTTCAAAATAAAGTGATTTAGCGAGATGGGCAGTCAGGTATGATATTTTTTGAAGTAATATTACTAATATTTGCTTCGTTTTTCGCAGGTATCATAAATTCTATTGCAGGGGGAGGAAGTTTTTTAACTTTTCCAGCTTTAGTATTTACTGGCGTTCCAACAATTGCAGCAAATGCAACAAGTGCTGTAGCCGTATTTCCTGGGTATTTAAGTGGTGCTTTGGGATTTGCAAAAGAATTAAGGGAAGTTCCAAAGTCTAAATTTTTTCTTTTAATCATATTATCAGTTTTAGGTGGAATTTTAGGCTCTGTACTACTTTTAATAACTCCATCTGATGTATTTTCATTTGTCATCCCATGGCTACTTGGGTTTGCTACAATTTTGTTTGCATTTGGTAATTACATTTCGGAATGGGCTGAAAAAACTAATGGTTCGGGCGGTACAATGGGAAGCATAGCTACATTAGTCGTTTGTATTTATGGAGGCTATTTCAATGGTGGATTGGGGATAATTCTGCTTGCATTATTTTCAGCACTTGGCATGCGAGATATCCACCTAATGAATGGATTAAAGAATATAATGTCATTCGCCTTGTCTGCTGCATCTGTTGTAACTTTTGCAATTGCAGGAATAGTTTTCTGGCAACAAGCAATTATCATGATGATTGCTGCTACGATAGGTGGCTATTTTGGAGTTTTTGTTGCTAGGAAGTTATCAAAAAATACTATTCGATCAATTATAGTTATTATTGGATTAATTATGACATTAATTTTTGGGATGAATGCATAAAATGTTTTTGTTTAATTACAACGGATACATAGCATTAAAGTTTGAAATATATATCGCATTAAAAAGGTTAAATAATGAATACTAGTTTTGAAAACCGTGCAAAACTTGCATGCCTCTATGCTGGTGGTGTTTGGGGTTTGTTTTGGATACCTTTGCGTGCCCTTGAAGAAGCTGGCATAAATGGTCTTTGGGTAACATTTGTATACTTTTTAGTGCCAACAATATTTTTGATACCAGTAGGTATTTGGCGTTTAAAATATTTAAAATTAGGTGGTTTCAATTTGCAGTTAACGGGAATGTTATCTGGAGGAGCACTCATGTTATATGCTACTTCAATTGTATATACAGACGTTGTGCGAGCTATGTTATTATTTTACCTGACGCCAGTTTGGGGTACCATTTTGGGCAGGTTATTTCTCAATGAAAATATTACGCCACTAAGAATATTTTCTATGATTATTGCTATTATAGGTATGTTAACTATTTTTGGATTAGGTGTAAAATTTCCAATACCACAAAATGTTGGTGATTGGATGGGGGTCGCTTCTGGCTTGATGTGGGCTGTTGCCTCATTAAGAATAAGATTAAACCAAAATGCCTCAGCTATTGATATGACGCTTGGATTCTTTTTCTGGGCTACAATATTTGCGATTATTATTGCTCTAATCATTGCGCCAAATTTTGTCCCTACTATTTCACAAGTATTACCTGCTCTCCCAATTTTATTGGTTTTTGTAATATTGTTAATTTTGCCAGGTACTTTGGCGTCACTTTGGGGGCCAAAGTTTTTAAATCCAGGATTAGTTGGATTGCTGTTCATGACTGAAATAGTCGTTGGCTCAATTTCAGTCGCTCTTTTAGCCGGTGAGCCATTTGGTTATCGAGAAGTGATTGGAATAATACTTATTTCTAGCGCTAGTATGATTGAACCCATTAAATCTATTCTGAAAAATAAATAATTTATTAAAAGATTGCTATCTAATCAAACTTTTCCTAACCTAATATAACAAAATGACATAAACTGGGAGGGAATTATAATGAAATCATTTAAAATAATGCTTAGTGCATCCTTGGTTGCAATGGCAACTGTTGGTGCTGCACAAGCAGATAAGCTTACATTATATTGTAGTGCACAAGAAGATTGGTGTCAGCTAATGGCTAATAATTTTCAAGATGCTACAGGAATAAAAGTTGCAATGACTCGCAAATCTTCAGGTGAAACTTTTGCACAAATTAAAGCTGAGAGCTCTAATCCAAAAGGTGACGTATGGTGGGGTGGCACTGGTGACCCACATCTTCAAGCTGCAGAAGAAGGTTTAACTGCATCATATATGTCTCCAATGCGTGATCAGTTACATCCTTGGGCGATTTCACAAGCAGAAAGTGCCAATAATAAAACTATTGGTATATATTCAGGTGCCTTAGGTTATGGTTATAACACTGATCTTTTAGCCGCTAATAATTTACCTGCACCTTCATCTTGGGCAGATTTAACTAAGCCTGAATATAAAGGTCACGTTCAAATGGCTAATCCAAACTCATCAGGAACAGCATATACTACACTTGCTACTATGATGCAGCTATTTGGAGAAGATGGTGGATTTGATTTTATGAAGGGTTTGCACTCAAATATAAATCAATACACTAAATCTGGGTCTGCACCAATTAAAGCTGCAGGTCGTGGTGAAACTACTATAGGTATCGTTTTTATGCACGATGCAGTGAAGCAAGCCGTTAAAGGTTTTCCTGTGAAAGTTGTAGCTCCGGCTGAAGGAACTGGTTATGAAATTGGCTCAATGTCAATTATTGACGGCGCACGTAATATGAAAGAAGCAAAAGCTTTCTATGACTGGGCATTGAGTGCAGACGCACAAAACCTTGCTTTAGAAGTAAATGCATTCCAAGTGCCATCAAATACTGGTGCAAAAACATCAGAAAGTGCACCTGATATGAGTTCAATTAAATTAATCGATTACGATTTTAAAACTTATGGTTCATCAGCTACCCGTAAAAGATTGCTGAAAAAGTGGGATGATGAGGTTTCAGTTCTAGCTCAATAAATTATGAAAACTGAAATAATCAATAAAGCGGCCAATCCTGTATTAATCTTCTGGATGATTATGGGGTTGGCCGGATTTTTTATTCTACCTTGGTATGGGGTGGAAGACTTTTTTTTATTTGAATGGCTTACAGATGGCTATCCATTTGATACAGATTATGCGCCTGCAGGGTTTCTTCTGCTGCAAAAAGAAAAGATATGGCTTGCTCCTCTTATTGTCCCATTATTTGCACCATTTTTAGTATTCAAAAAATCAAAAACTGAACCTCTTTATGGAAAAGTTTTGATTTTGGCCGGTGCGATTGGATTTAGTTGGATGATGATTCAAGGCTTTTCGATTGGCATAAGGGGGTGGAATTTTGAATGGGCTAAATTATTGTTTGGTGATCTGGAAGATAGGCAATATGGAATGGGTTATGGAGCATTAATTGTTGCATCGTCGTTCTTATTTATTTTCACCCAAGGTATTGCAGCAAGAGGAGCGATAAATGGAGATGTATTTGTCGTAAGCTCTATTTTGGGTGTAGTTTCAATCGTTACTATATTTGTATTTTTCCCAATAGCTAAAATGCTTACTGCAGCATTTATAACAGAAAGTGGTAACTACTCTGTCTTAGTTTTTGCATCAAAATTCTTTGATGATCGATTGTGGAGTCTAAGTTGTTTATGGGGAGGGCGATGTGGAGTTGCTTGGAACTCGTTATTTCTTGCAGTCTTAGTTGGTCTTATCACAACAATATTGGGTCTTATTTTTGCATTAGTCGTAACACGATCTGGATTTCGATATAAAAAACTCCTTCGAACTTTAACTGTATTGCCAATCATTACTCCACCGTTCGTTATTGGCTTAGCATTAATATTGCTTTTTGGGTTGTCTGGATCAGTTACAACATTAATTTCTGATATTTTTGGTACACAGCCGACAAGGTGGCTTTATGGCATGCCTGGAATATTAATTGCACAAACATTAGCATTTACGCCAATTGCGTTTCTCGTTCTTATAGGGGTTGTCGAAGGTGTATCGCCTTCAATGGAAGAAGCAGCACAAACATTGAGAGCATCCAAATGGCAAGTATTCAAAACTGTTTCATTACCACTCATGAGGCCTGGATTAGCAAATGCATTTTTATTGGGTTTCATTGAAAGTATGGCAGATTTTGGAAATCCATTAGTTTTAGGTGGTAATTTTGATGTACTTTCCACAGAGATTTTCTTTGCCATAGTTGGCGCTCAATATGATCAGGGTAAAGCGGCTGTATTAGCGATGGTACTTCTTTGTTTTACCCTCGGAGCATTTTACGCCCAAAGATTTTGGCTGGGTAATAAAAGTTACACTACTGTATCTGGGAAAGGTGACAGTGGAGTTCATCCACATATGCCAAAGTTACTCTCAATTCCTGTTCTTATACTAGCTATTATTTGGGCTGCATTTACAGTCGTTGTTTATTTGATGATTTTTTATGGTTCAGTCGTTGAACTTTGGGGCGTGAATAATACTCTCACAATAAAACATTATATTACTGCATTTTCATTTCGCTTGGAGGATACTGGAATTCGTTGGTCAGGCGCAGCTTGGGATAGTTTCTGGACAACACTTAAAATAGCAGGAATAGCTGCACCATTAACTGCAATTGTAGGTTTAATTACAGCTTATCTTCTTACAAGACAAAACTTCGTTGGAAAGAATGCTTTTGAATTTGGAACAATGCTTTCATTTGCCATTCCGGGCACTGTTATTGGCGTAAGCTACATATTAGCTTTTAATGTTCCACCAATTGAAATCACTGGCACAGGAGTAATACTTGTGGTGAGTTTTATTTTCAGAAACATGCCAGTAGGAGTTCGTGCCGGTATTGCATCTATGTCGCAACTCGATAAATCTTTAGATGAAAGCTCTTTGACTTTAGGTGCCAATTCTTGGCAAACTTTCAGACGGATTATATTGCCCCTGTTACGTCCGGCAATTTTAGCGGCATTAGTTTATAGCTTTGTAAGAGCAATGACCGCAATATCGGCGGTCATATTCTTAGTTTCTGCAGAATATGATATGGCAACAAGTTATATAATTGGGCGTGTTGAAAATAATGATTATGGCCTTGCGATTGCATATTCCACCACTCTTATTTTCGTAATGTTGTCAGTTGTTGGTTTGATGAGGTTAATTGTTGGTCGTACAGAAATTGGCCGTCGTACTAATCAAACGCCTAGTAATAAATAAGGATAGAAAATGAGTGTTAATTCTAAAGCTGCACCAGTTAAATTTAAAAACGTAACTAAGATATATGGTAAAGATGTTTTAGCAGTTGATAATATTGATCTTGAAATTGAAGCTGGGAAATTAGTGACATTGTTAGGGCCATCAGGTTGTGGAAAAACAACAACTTTAAGAATGATAGCCGGATTAGAGATGACTACATCAGGATCAATATTTATTGGTGATCAAGATGTAACCTTATTGCCTGCAACAGATAGGGATGTATCTATGGTTTTTCAGTCATATGCACTTTTTCCTCACATGTCTGTCATTGAGAATGTTTCATATGGCTTAAACTTTTCTAATTTTGATAAGGAAGAAATTAAAGATAGAGCATATCAAGGCCTTGAATTGGTTGGATTAAAAGCATACGGAAATAGGCTGCCTTCTGAATTATCGGGAGGACAGCAACAAAGAGTTGCGGTTGCAAGAGCTCTGGTGCTTGAACCACAAGTATTGCTTTTTGATGAACCTCTTTCAAATTTAGATGCAAAACTACGTCGCCAAGTTCGAGAAGAAATTCGTGAAATACAACAAAATCTTGGTTTAACGGTTGTCTATGTGACACATGACCAAGAAGAGGCATTAGCTGTATCTGATGAAATAGTTGTCATGCATAATGCAGGTGTAGCGCAGATTGGATCACCCAGAGATTTATATGAAGCTCCAGCCAATCGGTTTGTGGCAGACTTTATAGGTGAGGCCAACATTATTCCATGTGAGATAATCTCAATAAAAAACGAAATTGCTAAAATTGATATTTCTGGTTTTACTTACAATTTGTCTTCTCGAGGTATGTCAGTCGGATCGGCAAAATTAGCAGTAAGGCCTACTCGATTAATTTTGAATGCTAAAACGGGAATAAAAATGTCTGTTGAAAAAGCTACTTATGTTGGAAGTAGAATGGAATATACTTTAAATGCAGACTTTGGAAAATTATTTGCAGTATCTGAAAATGTTGATACTCCATTAAATATAGGACAAAAAACTATTGTTGGGCTTGATCCCATAGGCCCAGTTCTGTTGGAAGACACCTAATCATTAAACGCTTCATCAGCCAATTTGATTAATTTATCAAATACTCTAAAGCTACCTAGAACGACGCTGCCTTTAATTTTTATCATTTTCTTTGCACCTTACTTTGCAATTTGTGCTATTCTTCAAATGTTAAATTGCAAGATAACCAACACCTAAAAATGTAATTATACACCCTATCCATTGCATAGTGGTCATACGTTCTTTCAAGAAAACCCAAGCCAACAAAATAGTAATTAATCCAAAGATAGAAGAAGTGACAGATGCATATTCGGGATTTTCTAGAGCACCTGCAGAGAAAACGCACCATAACGCTATTCCATCAGCACAACCCATTGCAATTAGCCATGGTATTGCGGGGCGATTAGGCCAATAAGATAAGCCTGCAAAGTAAATTACTACAATACATAATAAAATACTTATAATCCGAGTCACAAGGGTTACTGACATATGTGGAGATAATTCAGCGGCAGCTTGTCCAGCTGCAAAAGTAACCGCAAAAGCAGTTGAAGCAATAAGTGATATCACAATTGTTTTTCCAATTGGTGGAATTTTTTCAAGTGAATTATCTGACATAACCGCAACAATGCTTACGCCAATAATTATCGCAAGAACGGCTAAGATTTGCAAACTAGATACAGGCGTACCCATCCAAATTGCCCAACTTATTGAAAGTATGGGAAAAGATGCAATTACAGGTGCAACTAATTTAACTGGCCCTCGTTTAAAGGCGTGGTAAAGACCAAAGCTGGCTATTACAAAAAATATTCCTGCTATAGTTGCATATGCAAATGCAGTTTCTGAAATTAAAGAAAAGTTATTTTCTGCTATCATTAAGCTGATATGAAAAATTAATCCAACAACTAATACTGTAAGAATGCATGCACTTATAGGAGTTTTTTGGCTTATAAACCTTACGCAAACATCATGAAAGCCCCAACACATTGCAGCGAGCAAGCCTAGTTCAAGTGCACCCATTTTAATCTCACCCTAACGCATAATTATCATGAAAGTGTAACTATATCTGGTTTTATTACAATTATTCATAATAAAATTTAAGTAAGTTTTACATCGGTAAATTTATGTTTGTTGTTAATATTGTTGTTACCAAAATTATGAGTAAAATGAATAAATATTCGATGTTTATTACATTGATAAGTCTTACGCTTGCTTGTGGGTTTTTATTTTTTAATTGAGGAATAAGAATTAATTTATTTGTAGCACCAAGTGCTAAGACTATCACAAAGAATGCTATTTTTAATAAAAGTGTTTGTCCGTATTTTGTATATACTAATGCTGAAAAGCTACCAACAATTGAATAACTCATTATTATACCTGCCAGCGTAAGTATTGGAATAAAATAAATTGCTAATGTTCCAAATTTTTGACCGACTTTAACTGCTTCTATATGTCTTGGGGGGGTTTTTAACAATTTTTTTAGAGGTAATAAAATACCTATCCAAAAAGCTACACTTATTAAGTGCATTATTAATATGATACTTAACAAAATATTATTTTTATCTGCTAAATGCCCAATTTGAATAAAGGAATAAATTGCAGCAATACTACCAAAAATTGATATCCAACCCCCATAAGCCCTTATGTAACTACCTAATATAATGAATAATAAACCAAATATTTGATAAAAAAATGATGTCCCAATGGGGGTTGTCCAAAGAAGCATCAAAATGTCTTTATCAATCATTCCATAGAAATCCCCTGTGAGATTTGCCCCTTTAAGTGCAAATCCAAAGATTGAAGAAATTAAACCTAAATATCCAAATAAAATGACAATTTTTTTTGCATCAGTTAATTTGAAAAGTAAAATGCAAATTACTGTTCCACTTGATGTTAATATACTGAGATAGAGAAAAAATGTTACTACTGATAATGAAAGATTAATAATATCAAACATTCTTATTTAACATTAAACTCGAAGGAACCTTTTAATGTATGCCCATCAGTTCCTAAACCGCGCCACTCAACAAAATAACTACCAGTGTCTTTAAAACTAACGGGCACATTATGTTTTGAAACAAATCCAAGTGAGCTGTTTAAATTCAATTTTATTTTTGAATTATCGTTATGTTTTATTGTTACTAAAGTTAAACGTACTGAACCCTTAAATTCTAAAATTAATTTGTCCGGCAGTTCAGTGATTAAAGATCCATCTGACGGTATCGTAAGGTTTAGTGGCGAGTGTGCGACTGCACAATGAGACCATAAGCAAATAAATATTGTTAAAATAAATTTTTTCATGTGATTTTCTTTTTTATTTATAATGAAATATAAATTCAAATCTTGCAAATATTATGTAAAATTTATTTTTTCGTTTTAGAAAAAATTACATCTTACTTGATATAATTTTTATACCAAAGTATTTCAAACTGGTTTTGGAATAAAATAAAACTATATTTAATATATATAATAAAAGGAGAAGTTTAAATGTCACAAAATGCAATACGACCAGGTAGCCGTCTCATGGACCGGCCAGAATATAAATCAAAGCAAATGCCATTAACTAAATCTCCTGATACAAATGCATTTGATGCAGTCATTGCGATGTCAAAAAAGAATTATGGTTCGGTAGTTGTCATAGACTCAGAAAAAAAAGTTATTGGTGTTGTAACTGAAAGAGACATCATGAATAAAGTTGTTGGGAAAGAACTCAATCCAAAAGAAACTTTATTATCATCAATAATGACTGAAAATCCGAAGTTGGCTCGCGAAACGGATGACATGTTAGAGTGGCTCAGGATAATGTCTAATGAACGGTTCCGCCGTCTACCAGTTGTAGATGATCAAGATAGAATTAAAGCGGTTTTTACCCAGGGTGATTTTGTTTCATATACTTGGCCAGATTTAATGTACCAAATGAAATCTATAGCAACTGCTACTGTTACAAAAAATTGGCCACTTTTTCTAATTGGGGGTGGGATTGCAATATATTCAGTAGTTTTAATACTTGTAATCAGCATGATGAATTAATTAAAATTAATTTATACTAACAATTATTAATATAATAATATAGCGGTCAATAATGCGATTAATAGTACTTACATTATTGGCATTATTAGCCTTTGCGGGTAACTCGATTTTAAATCGGTGGGCACTGTTGGACAATTCAACTGGACCAATTACTTTTTCTTTTGTTCGTGTAGTTTCAGGAGCAACCTTTTTATGGATTATAGTTGCTGCTTCTAATTATAAATGGCGACCCAAAATTCAAATTTTTCAGGCTGTCTCTCTTGCAGTATATATACTTTGCTTTTCCATTGCATATTTAAATTTAGGTATAGGAATTGGGGCAATAGTTCTATTTGGTGGTGTGCAATTCACAATGTTTGGCCTTGCCGCATTAACTTCAGAAAAAATTACTATATGGAAAATAATTGGCGCTCTAATATCATTTATTGGCCTTTGTGTTTTGTTTCTGCCGAATGAAATTCTGATATTAAATGCAAGTGCTATGTGGATAATGATAGCTGCAGCTATTGGGTGGGGCGTCTATAGTTTCTTAGGTAAAAATGCTAAAAACCCATTATTAGAAACTGCTCAAAATCTTGTTTGGGCAACGCCAATTGTAGGCATTTTTTTTGTTTTTTGGCATGATGGGATTAGCTTTAATGGGTTTATTTTAGCTATAATATCTGGCGCAATTACATCAGGCCTTGGATATATAATATGGTATTCAGTATTACCATCTTTGAAAACTTCTTTGGCTGCAATTTTGCAGCTATCAGTTCCAATTATTGCAGCGCTGGCCGGGGTCATATTTTTCTCTGAAGCTATGACATTAGAATTAATCCTAGCCATAATTCTGGTAATAATTGGCACATTCGTATCATTAATTCAGGTGCGAGAAAAATAATTTACCACGGTATAATTTGTAAATAAAAATCTTGAAAATGATATGCGAATATTAAGCTTTATTATTATGGAAGTTTATTACTGCTTGATCAGCCATTTTTAATATAGCATCACGAGTTTTTGCGATGGCTATAAATCGCGCATTATGACAAAATATTGCACCTTCAATACCACTTTCGATTTCAAGCTCTTTATTTGTAAGTCCAGCCCAAGAAGCAGGAAGGCTTGCACGCTGATCAAAAGTATTTTCTGAAGTTTTAATTGTACTAAGTGTCCATTCTGAGCCGCGAGGATAAACTATAAAAAGTATGTGTTTTGCATTTATATTTTCTAACGCTGATTGAAATGGCATACCCATTGGAAGTTCAAGAATCTCCGAATTGCCAGATTTATCGATTAATGAATTTATAATCTTATTGGCACGGTGTTTCGCGGATAAACTTTGAATTGATGATTGAATAAATTCTTCAGCAATTGGTAGAGCTTTTATAAATGCATCATCATGTGCCGTAGTCGAAATCTCGTCAAATGCGGGCCTAAAATTTTCCAATAGTACTGGCAATGATAGATTTGCAATTGCATCTAGTGTTGATAAATCAACCGCCCCGTTATCAATCAGATCAATTGGTAATACAAATTTAAGATCAAATTCTGAAAAAATATCCTCTAGTGTTTCTTCTGAAATACCATTTCTCTTAAGATAATCTTTGCCAAAATGTTTCCAAATTAGTCCAAATGAACTTAAAGGCTGACCATTTTCTCGTAATGGATTAGGGCGTTGGTGATGATCAAAAATTTGAAATTTAGGATCATATTTTCCTCCAACATCATATATGATTTTATTTTTAGATGGAGATAATGTTTGTTTTTCCCTACTTCGGATAATTTCAGCTTCTGGAAAAAGAAATTTGAGAATTACAGATGATAATAATTCATCCGCATGGAATCCTCCAGAATGAGTAATCAAATATTCAATGTTCATAAGGACTCCAATAACATTTAGATGAAATTATCACATTCTGCTTTATAAGCTTTTATTAACAACTAGTTCTATTACATTTACATATAAAGATTAATGTGCTCAACAGAAACTCTTTCTGAGAATAATTATTTAATTTGCAAACTTCAGAGGTAATTAACTGCAAGTGATAAATAACTTTAAATTCAACAATAATTTACATGGAAGTATATGGATGATAACTTCTATGGCATTTTTTGCTGTTGAAGACTCTTTAATAAAATTTGTTACATCTACAATCCCAATAGGACAGATTTTAATTATGTTTGGTTTGGGGGGGGCTTTAATATTTCTTCTTGTGGCTCATTTCAAGAATGAAAAAATTATGCTGAGGGATATGCTTTTATTGCCAATGTATGTTCGTGCTTTATTTGAAATAATTGGGCGCTTATTTTATGTTTTGGCAATTTCATTAATACCACTATCTACAGCCACAGTTATTATTCAAGCTACTCCAATAGTCGTAGTTGCGGGTGCGGCTATTATATTCGGTGAAAAAGTTGGATGGCGCCGATGGACTGCAATATTATTAGGATTATTTGGTGTAATAGTCATCATTCAGCCAACAGCTGAAAGTTTTTCATTTCTTTCGATATTAGCGCTGATTGGAATGATAGGTTTCGCAGGGCGCGATCTAGCTAGTCGTGCTGCTCCAGAAAATCTCAGCGTTTTCATACTGGGATTACATGGGTTCATTGCATTAGCATTTTCAGGTTTAATTTATACGATTTGGGATGATGCAAATTTTGTCATGATAGATATTGATACGATTGGGTTTATGGTTGGAGCAGTTGTATTTGGTGTAGCTGCATACTCATGTTTGATGAAAGCTATGCGAACAGGTGAAGTATCAGCCGTTACACCATTTAGATACACGCGGTTAATATTTGGCGTGTCCTTGGGTGTTTTCTTCTTTAATGAATCACTCAATTATTCAACCGTTTTAGGAACTATTTTAATAGTTATTTCAGGTTTATTTATCTTATCGAGAAATAAAAGAGAATAATTTATATAGTTAATATTGTTGATCCTGTTGTTATTCTTTTCTCTAAACTATCATGTGCTAATGCTATATCAGAGAGTGGAAATTCTTGACCAATAACAATTTTAATTTGTCCTGATATGACTTTTGCAAATAAATTTTTTGCCATCTCTTGGCATACATCATGATCGCCAATATGTGTAAACAAAGTTGGTCGAGTTATTTTCAATGAACCCTTGGCTCCCAACTGCGCTAAATTAAAAGGAGGAATTGGACCTGATGCATTGCCAAATGTAATCATCATTCCAAGTGGTTTAAGGCAGTTTAATGAACCTTCAAATGTTGATTGACCCACAGAGTCCATTACGACATCTACACCAGCCCCATTTGTAATTTCTTTGACCTTTTCTTCAAAATTATCTTCATTATAATTTATGCAATTGGTAGCACCGTATTCTAATGCCAGTTTACATTTCTCATCAGAGCCAGCCGTACCAATAAGTGTTATGTTTTCAGATTTCGCCCATTGGCAAGCTATTAGTCCTACACCACCTGCAGCTGCATGAAACAATATTGTATCCCCAGGTTTAATTGGTGTAGTTCTATTGAGGAGGTACTCAACAGTCATACCTTGAAGCATCATTGCTGCACCTTGCTCAAAGCTAATTTCATCTGGCAATGGGCACACCTGTGCTGCAGGCATAACACGTCTTTCACAATATGCACCTGGAGGCATTGAGGCATAGGCTACTCTATCCCCAACCTTTAAATGTGTTACATTTTCTCCGACAGCTTCTATAATTCCTGATCCCTCCATACCTAATGCATGAGGTAAATTGAGTGGATATAGTCCAGTTCTTTGATATACATCAATGAAATTTAAGCCGCATGCTTTATGTGCTATTCTAATTTCACCTTTGCTGGGTTCATTGATTGGATGATCAATTATACTTAAATTTTCAGAGCCACCAAACTCATTAATTATTACTGTTCTATTCATTTCAAACTCCTGACTTTGATTTTAGTTTAGTTAAAGTCAAAGTATTAACAATGGATATAAAAATATAAATTCAAATAAATTATCGTTCAATGAAGTTATAAACTTGATGATAATTGATATTTTATAAATTTATTCTACTTATAGTATACTCTTTTTATATCAAAATTGGTGTGACCAATGAATTTAAATAATTTTTTCAAAATAATTGCTATATCTTTGGCAATTTTTATTAATTGGATTGAGGTATCAGTGGCTCAAAATTTGATCACTTCTGGCCGGTGGGTCTACCTAGCAGATACCGTTATGGGGGGTGTGTCTGAAGGATCTGCAAATATAATTGACACACCAAATGGTAAAGCGATCAAATTGTCTGGGAAAGTTTCAACTCAAAACAACGGTGGATTTATACAAGTGCGTGTAAGTATGCCCAAAGGTGTTGCAACTGAATTCACAGGTATAAAATTGAAAGTAAAAGGGAATAATGATGAATATTTTGTTCATATTAGAAACTCTAGTTCAAAGCTGCCGTGGCACTACTATTCAAAAAGTTTCATAGCTAAAAATGAATGGCAAATAATAGAACTCCCATTCTCAGATTTTTCAAGATCTTCAAGTTTTATTAGAAAAAAAATGAAAATTGAATCAATTAAAACCATAGGTCTAGTTGCCTATGGTAAAGATTATAATGCTGATGTTTCTTTTCTCGATGTGTCTTTTTATTAAAAATAATTAATTAAGTTTGACATCAAAATATTTTCGTACGGCTTCAATAATTTGCCACGTTCCCGAAAAATTACTTTCAACTACAAAAGTGTCACCAGCCTTTACTGAAACAGGATCGCCATCATCTGGGGTTATTATAATATGCCCTTCAAGCAAGTGAACAAACTCATATTCTTTGTATGTTGCATGATAGGTTCCAGGGGTAGCTTCCCAATATCCAGAAATCATAGTTTCGTCATTGTTAGTGTGTAATATCCAAGTCTTCATAATTGGTGAGCCTTCAGTGACTTTCCACCCTTCCAGATTGTCAGTGATTGGATCAACATCCTGGATATTCTTTAGTTTAGAAATAGTTGACATTTGAATGTCCCTTTTAAGAAGTAATAAATCGCATCATAAAGATTTATTTATAATATTCACGCCGAGATCCAAAATCCCGAACTCTTTTTCTCCAAGTTTGATAGGATCCGGTTTTTAAATTTGATCTCATTAATTTTTTGACATCTTTTTCAGCTAGACCGTACTGATTTCTGATATCATTGAATGAAACATGATCAGACAATGCCATCTGAATGACATCACTGATCTCTGCTTCTGTAAGTTTTGGGGGCATTAAATTCCAGGAATAAAGGGTATATCAATTCCACAAGCTGTTAATGTTATTAACGCAAACATTGCAATCAAAATTCTCATAATAGTTCCTCACTTTTTGTTATCAATCAAATTGATACTAGCACCAATAAGTTCTATACAATATTTATGACTAAAAAATTAGAATCTATCAATTAATTTTTTATTAGTTTGCAAGATATAATTTTAATCTGCTGTTTTATTAAAGCTTGCAACAAGCTGGTGGAATTTATCACCTTGAACGGCAACGTGATTTCTGAGAGCATTCTCAGCCATTGAAGCATCACCAATGGTTAAGGCTTGAACTATCGTTTCATGTTCTGACATTGATTGTTCAATACGACCTCTGAATCTTAATTGGATACGCCTGAATGGTTGCAACCTTTTTTGCAGCTTTATTGCCTCTTTTTCTAAAAAGCTATTACCTGATTGTTTGTAAATAATTTTATGAAACTGTTCATTCTCTATGTAATAAGCGTCAGGATTCTTATTTTTAATGGCTTTTTTACATTTAGCATTTGCTTCATTAAGTTTTGTGAGTGCCTTTTCAGAAATTCGTTTTGCTGCAAGGCGCCCACAGATACTTTCAAGTTCTGACATTACCTCAAACATTTCTAATAATTCAATTGGACCTGGATGATGAACAAAGACACCTCGATTAGGTATTTTTTTAACGATTCCTAAGAGGGCAACTTTTTTTAAAGCCTCTCTCAGTGGTGTTCTTGAAACACCAAATTGTTCAGCTAATCTAATCTCATCTAATCGTTCACCATCTTTAAATGATCCTCCAAAGATTTGTTCTTGGATCTCTTCTGCTATTTGATCTGCTCTGTTTAAGTTCATT
>FZLS01000257.1 GCA_900197625.1 Rhodobacteraceae bacterium Water-Bin34
GCATTCAATATGCGCAGTTTCTGCAATTCGAACGCTTTTACATCATCAGTAAAAGTCACGCCTACCTTATCCCATTCAGGACGTCCCGAACAGAATTTGTCTTCGATTACCCATTGACGAAAACTTTCATGGGTGACGGGAACATTATCTACAATGCCAAAATCACGAACGAGAGCAAGTTCATTCGGGCCAGTTGCCGGAACAATGCAATCGACCATAGAATTGGGAAATGTTACATTTTCAGAAATCCATCTAACAAGACTAGGCTTGGATACCGCGGCTAAACCAAGAATAGTATTACGCAAAATATCACCATTAGCTTGTAAGTTATCACAGCTTAGACATGTAAATGGTTCTATGCCTGCATCTTGACGAAGCTTTATTGCTTCCAAAATTGCTCCAAAGGCAGTTATTGGTGTCTGAGGATGATTTATATCATGTTGGATATCCGTATGCTGGATATCTAAAGTTCCCTGAGGCGTTTGGTAGTAACCACCCTCTGTGACTGTCAAAGATACAATTCGGATATTTGGCTTAATTAAATGCTGGATTAGAGAAGCATTATTTTTTTCAACAGGTATATAATCAATCATCGATCCTATGACCTCAGCAGATTTTCCTGATGGGTCAAGTTTGATAAGTGTGGTAAAACAATCTTGCTCTAAAATCTTAGTACGATTGACATCATCCAATGAGCGAACACCCGCACCCAAAATTGCCCAATTATGCGCTATCCCCTGATCCATTAATCGATGCGAATACCAAGCCATATGAGCACGATGAAAATTGCCTAGACCTATATGTATAATTCCAGCAGACAAATTATCGCGGTCGTATTCGGGTATCCGAACAGCATCAGGAAGCTTATTAATGGTTTGAAGATTTAAGTGCATCAGCTCATCCACTGACCACCGTCAACGTTATATGTTTGAGAAACGATATAATCTGAGTCAGAGGTTGCAAGGAAAACAGCCATGCCAGTGAGGTCATCTGGAAGCGCAAAACGACCTGCTGGAACGCCTGCTGCTACTTCGGCTTTCTTTTGCCCCTTGGATTTACCTTCAAGTTTTGCGAACACGGCATCTACATGTTCCCAATGTTCTCCATCAACCACGCCAGGTGCAATCGCATTCACATTTATACCGTATTTGATCAAATTCAATCCAGCAGACTGCGTCATCGAAATCACTGCAGCTTTGCTTGAACAATAGACAAGTACAAGACTTTCACCTCTACGCCCTGCCTGAGAGGCCATATTAATGATTTTCCCCCCACAACCTTGTGCAATCATCTGTTTGGCAGCAGCCTGCATTGTAAATAAAGTACCTGCCACATTAACTGCGTAAAGTTTATTATAGCTTTCATGGGTAATGTCGACAGTTTCAGCCGCATCAAATAAAGCAGCATTGTTAATTAAAATATCTAGTTTACCAGTTTGGTTAATTACCTGCTCAATTGCTGCGTTAATGCTAGATTGATCAGTAACATCAAGATGAATAGCATACGCCATTTTACCCAAGTCAGAGGCAGTTTCCTTTGCAGCTTCAAGATTTATATCCGCAATTGCAACTTGGGCACCTTCAAGAATATATCGTTCAGCAAAACCTCGACCAATACCTCGTGCAGCCCCAGTTATTAGTGCTGATTTTCCATTAAGTCGTTTCATAAAATACGACCTCCTACAACATCAAAGCAATGGATTTTATTTTTTTCTGGTGTCAAATAAATCGCTTCACCGTGCTTAACTTGTACGTCACCACTAATTCGAACCGTCATCATTTCTAAGAGGCCAGTATTATGAATATGTATGAAAGTATCAGAACCCAGATGTTCAGCTACACCGACAGTCCCTTTCCACAACCCTTCAGTTTTAGACATCTTTATATGTTCAGGTCTAATACCAATCGTGCTTGCATTGAGCTTTTTCGCCTCAATGCCCTCAATCAAGTTCATTTTAGGAGAACCAATGAACCCAGCAACAAATTTGTTTTTAGGAGTATGATATAATTCAAGTGGTGAGCCAACTTGTTCAATTCTACCGTCCTGCAAAACAACAATTTTATCAGCCATTGTCATAGCTTCGACTTGGTCATGGGTCACGTAAATCATTGTTGTTTCGAGTTTCTTGTGCAAATC
>FZLS01000172.1 GCA_900197625.1 Rhodobacteraceae bacterium Water-Bin34
TTGGGTCACCAAAACAATTAGGTGAAATATTATTTGATAAATTAGAATTACCAGGTGGAAAAAAAGGTAAAACAGGTGCGTATGGTACTGGTGTAGATGTATTAGAGGATTTGGCATCAGAGGGTTATGAGCTACCTGTTAAAGTACTTGATTGGCGCCAAATGTCCAAATTAAAGAGTACTTATACAGACGCCTTGCAAGGCCATATTAACCCAAACACTGGTCGAGTACACACATCCTATGTAATTTCAGGGGCTTCAACTGGGCGTTTATCATCCACTGATCCAAATTTACAAAATATCCCAATTCGATCAGAAGCAGGGCGAAAAATCCGTGAAGCGTTTATTGCTGAAGAAGGCAATGTTTTGTTATCTCTTGATTATAGTCAAATTGAACTTCGTATTTTGGCACACATCGCAAAGATTGATACACTTAAACAAGCGTTTCATGAAGGCCAAGATATTCATGCGCTGACAGCATCTCAAATGTTTAATGTACCATTAGAAAATATGGATCCAATGATTAGGCGGCAAGCAAAGGCAATAAATTTTGGTGTTATCTATGGTATTAGTGGATTTGGACTAGCCAGGAATTTGCGAATACCCAGAAAAGAGGCGCAATCGTTTATCGATACGTATTTTGAAAGGTTCCCAGGTATAAGAACTTATATGGATGAAACGGTTAGTTTTGCTAAAGAAAATGGATATGTCGAAACCTTATTTGGAAGAAAAGTTCATACGAGTGAGATTAATGCAAAAGGGCCACAAGCAGGCTTTGCAAAGCGAGCAGCAATTAATGCACCAATTCAAGGGACTGCAGCAGATATTATCAGGCGTGCTATGATACAAATGCCTAATGCAATAGCACATTTGCCAGTTAAAATGTTACTTCAGGTGCATGATGAATTAATATTTGAAGTAAGCAAAGATGCTCTAAGTGAAACCACTGAAGTTGTTAGAGAAATTATGGAAAAAGCAAGTGAGCCAGTTGTTAAACTTGATGTACCATTAGTAGTTGATGCTGGGTTTGGTAGTAATTGGGCGGATGCGCATTAACTTAAAGCATATTTGCAAAATTTTCATATCTGTGTTAAAATGATACTAATTTAGTATATTTTTTGAAAGTATTGTACAATATGGATAGCAAGTCTGCTTCAAGAAAACTTGGTTATGGATTTTCATTGGAATACCAAGAAATACCATTGTCTGAATTTGTTTTTAACGCAAAAACAGAACTAGAAACTGTTCCAAAATTTGATCCTTGGCGTTTAATCGCAGTAGAAAGAAAAAAGAAAAAATTATTTGATAGGCAGACTAAAGAAGAAGCGGTCAAGGAAGAGAAATTATTCTCGAAAAAGAAAAAAAAATTACTTCAAACTTATCTCAAATCTGCTGGATTTTATAAATCTGCAATAGATGGTGACTTTGGAAAAGGTACTCGATCAGCAATAAATAATTGGCAAAAAAGTATTGATAAAGATGAAACGGGCTACCTAACAAAAAAACAAATAAAACTTCTTGAAAAATATTATGGTGGATTCTTAGGATATAATTATCCAAGTGAAATGCATAATCTTTCAACATGGGATCTATCTTTACTAGACTTAAGATATCCTTCTAGCACTAAATTAGCAGTTAATCACCTATTAGAAATGGACAGTGAGAGGAAGCGGCTTAGAGCGCTTTTAGCTGCAGGAGAAATTACGAACAATGAACTTCAAAGACTTTGGTGGAAAAAGTATAATTCATTTGCTTGGTGGCGAGATACTCAAACACGCTCAATAGATGTTGTTTATGGTGATACACCTACATTTAATAGATTTTGGCATTTTTGGATAAATTTCTTTCCAATAAGTGTAGATGCCGTAGAAGCAGAATTATTTGGGAATTATTATCTTACTTTAAGAAAAAATATGACATCAAATTTTAGTGATTTGCTTTATGATGCAACTTCGCATCCGGCTATGCAGCTATATTTATCAAATCAGGAAAGTACTGGTCCAAATTCAAGGCGAGCAAGGGATATAAAGAAAAATAGAGAAAAGAAAATTGCTGCTATCAATGAAAACTTGGCACGAGAATTGTTGGAATTATTTACACTGACTCCAGCTGCTGGCTATACACAAGATGATGTTAACGGAACGGCCTATGTTTTGACTGGATGGGGGCAAGTTTGGAACGACGAAGTAAAAGAAGGGTATTTTGACGATTATAAACATGAGCCAGGAGCGCATAAGGTTTTAGGTAAAAAATACAGAGGCAAACCTAAAGATAAATTAAAAGCTTTGTGTAATGATCTTGCAAAGCACCCTATGACTGCGCGACATGTTGCAAATAAATTGAGCCTTCATTTTATAAGTGACACACCTCCAGAAGAAGCAGTCCAGCTTATCGAAAATGTATACAATCAATCTTCTGGTGACCTAGTAAAAATTCATCAAGCTGTGGTAGATGCAGTAATCAAATATGGCGATAGCTCTACAAAATTTTTACAGCCAGAACTTTGGTTTTTTAACGTTCATAAGGCAGTGGGCGGTGGTTTGCCATTAAAGTTTCTGGGGCAAGGTGACGATTGGGGGAATGAGCAAACAAATAATATTTTATATGAAATGGGTCATTTAAATTCTCGCACACCCCAACCAAATGGTTGGTCTGATCTTGCGGTTGATTGGTTGACTCCAGAGATGATGGATCGAAGGGTTCGTTATATTGTCCAACTTTCACCTAAACTTGAATACAAGTTGAAATTTGACCCTGATGAATATGCAGTTAATTTTTTTGGAAAAGAGAGTCCAGAAGCTGCTGAAGTGAAAGCAGCACCCTCCTTTACACGCGCATGCTTGAAAATATTTTGTCACCCTAAATTTATGAGGACATAAAATGAAACGTAGAAATTTTCTTAAAGCTTCAATGGGTACTTTATATATGATGGCAAGCCCAAATATGGCTTTTCCAGATGTAAAGCTATCAGATAAAAAAATGCTTGTTGTGCTTTTAAGGGGGGGGTTAGATGGTTTAGCTACCATACCCCCTTTGGGTGATAAAAATTTATCTAAGATTAGAAAAGATGTTTTAGTCCAGGGTGCTAATGATTTAGATGGTTTTTTTGGCATTCATCCAAATTTAAGATTCCTAGAAAATGAATATCGATCAGGTAATGCTGCTTTTGTTCATGCTACATCATTCCCATACACAGGGCGTTCGCATTTTGATGGGCAAAATATAATGGAAACAGGATCAGAACAGGCATATGCAGTAACATCTGGTTGGGTCGGACGTGCTATGAATGCAGCAGGATTTTCGTCACTTGCGGTATCGCTTCCTATACCAATCATTTTGAGGGGCAATGAAGTGAATAGTAATTACTTTCCAACAAATTTTGCTAAAGCTTCCAAAAAGCATTACGCAGATGTTGAAAGAATGTGGCAATCAGATAGTCAATTGAATGGAATTCTGAATGATATTTCATCGCGTGAAATGCATATGCCAGGCCGTGGAGACACAATAGATTTAGTTTCATTTGCAGCAAAAGAAATGCACAAACCTAATGGCCCTAGAGTTGGTTTGTTAGAAATCGATGGCTTTGATACACATGCTTTGCAGGGCAATGAACAAGGTGATCATGCTGAACTATTAGAAGATTTAGATAATATTCTTAAAAACTTTAAAAGAGACATGGGCCCATTATACGATGATACAGTAATCGTTACTGTAACAGAATTTGGTAGAACTGCATTCGAAAATGGAACTCAAGGAACTGATCATGGTTGGGGTAGTTCTATGATTTTGGCTGGAGGTCTCGTGAATGGAAAACAGGTTGTCTCAGATTGGCCTGGTTTGAGTAAGCGAAATTTATTTGAAGATCGAGATTTGAAAATGACAATTGATGCACGTGACATTTATGCTGAAGTAGTAAAAACTGTTTTTGATCTAGAGGATGATGTAATTTCTGAACATGTATTTCTTGGTTATAAACCTGAAAAATATCACGGTCTTCTTAAAAAAACATAGCCTAGGTATTCTATTATTTTTTAATAATTAATTCTTGAGTGAAAACTTTTTTGATATACCATGATTATTAATTCATATCTTGTTGATATGAGCACACGTATCGTTGGGATTGCTTTATTTAAAGTCATATATGTCAAAGATCTTAGATATTTAGCGTCCCAGTTATTTTAGGGAGAACAAAATGTCTAATTTATATTCAAAAAACTTTGATAATGCTGATGAAGTAAAAACACCGC
>FZLS01000186.1 GCA_900197625.1 Rhodobacteraceae bacterium Water-Bin34
TTTTTTGCAGGCAGTAATTATATAGATGATAATAACTCTGTCTGGGTTTGCTCTATGGGGCATCTAATTGGCCTATTTGATTTTCCCTGGCTAGGCATCAAGCCAACAAAAAAATTAACCATGCTTAGATATGCAGAGTTTCATAAAATAGAAAATGGAAAAATTTCTGAAACAGCATTTTACTTCGATATCCCACATTTAATGCTTCAAGCCGGGTACTCTCCATTTCCTGATCAAAAAGCTGCTCATTTAATACAACCAGGACCAGCACCTCATGATGCCTTATTGTTTTCTGATGCAGATATTCAAGAGAGCGTAAAAACAATGGAAGCAATAAATTTTATGATAAAAGATTTAGGCCAATGGCAAAGTGGCTTACCACTTGAAGATGAACTCGCTCGCAGTTGGCATAACGATATGATTTGGTGGGGACCTGCTGGAATTGGATCCACTTACACAATTGAGAGATATGCAGAACAACACTCGGGACCTTTTAGAGCAGCCTTTAGTGATAGATCAGGGACAGGCCACATAGCTCGAATATCAGAAGGTCATTATGGTGGATTTTTTGGATGGCCCAATTTTAGTGCAAAACCTACGGGTGGATACCTTGGACTACCACCAAGCGATACGATTGGTGAGTTTAGAGTAATTGATATTTATCGCCGGGAGGGTGACAAATTAAAAGAAAATTGGATATTTATAGATTTACTTCACTTTTTCAAACAACAAGGCGTTGATATATTGAATAAACTATAAATATTTATTAATTAATCTAACTTTCTTATATTAAGAAATATTCTCAAACGAATTGATGCTTACGCTTTGACACGAATAGATCTATGTTTCTCCATAAGTCATTAACCTTAATTAATTTTATTATTATGCAAAATGAAAAGCCAAAATTTAAAGCCATAGCAGATCATGCTTTACTCATAACATTTTCAGATGTTTTCAGTGAAGCTGTGCATTCTCAAGTTGTTGCATTAGATAATTCTATAACTTTGGATCCGCCCAAGGGAATTATTGAAACAGTCCCAGCAATTGTGAATCTTCTGGTTACATTTGATCCATTAATAACTGATCATTCGTGCCTTGAAAAAAGTATCTTAAATAATATAAAGAATATGACAAATAAATCCTACAAAGGCACTGAACGGATTGTTCATGTTTGTTATGAAGAAGGTTTTTCTAGAGATTTGGAAACTGTCTCAAAAGCCTGTGGCCTTTCAAAAGAGGCAGTAATTAACGCTCATCTTAATGAAAAATATAATGTATTGATGTATGGATTTTCTCCTGGCTACGCTTACCTTTCAGGAGTTCCCGAAGATATCCAAGTGCCTCGAAAAAATTCAGCAGTTCGCGACATCGATGCTGGTAGCGTGATTATTGCGGGGTCTCAATGCTTAGTTACAACCTTAAAAATGCCAACTGGTTGGTCCATAATTGGACGCTCACCAACATTAATTCTTACAGATGATTTAGAAAATCCTTTCCTTTTTAATGTTGGGGATACAGTTAATTTCAAACGAATAGATCTTGGTACTTTTGAGAAAATGAATAAGGCATCTAACTATGTCTGATGTTGAGTTTTCTATTTCCTTTGCAGGTCCACTTGTTACATTTCAAGATATAGGTCGACCAGGAAATATGCGGTATGGCGTTTCAGCTTCAGGCCCAATGGACATAGTATCTTTTGAAGCTGCAAACGCAGTTCTTGGAAATGAAACGAAGCAAACAGCTATAGAAATATCGCTTGGCGGTCTAATTCTACAATGCCATGAAGGATCAATTACGCTAGCAATTACCGGTGGTGATTTTCTTATAGAGTACCAAGGCCAGAAAATATCATCATGGACAGTTCTTACAATACAAAAAGGAGAGCGCCTCTCAATTCGTGCAGGAAAATCAGGAAGCTGGGCATATTTAGCATTTTCTGGAAAACTAAATGTAAAAGATTGGCTCAAAAGCAACTCAACCCATTCAACATCTGGATTTGGCGGCGGTGTTTTAAAAACTGGCCAAAAGTTCACACTTACAGACGCTTCAAATCAAGCAAATCGTATTGGCCCAATTTTAAAACCAAGTTTTAATACAAATGATTTAATTCATGCAGTACTTGGGCCTCAAGACCAATATTTTATTAACACTGCGATCGAAATATTTTCTGACAGTATTTTTAAAGTTTCTGATAATTATGATAGAATGGGTATGCAACTTACCGGGCCAAAGTTAGAACTAAAAAGCGCCCTATCAATTCCATCTGAGCCAGTCGTTAAAGGATCTATACAAGTTTCTGGAGACGGCATTCCAACTATCCTTTTAGCAGATCATCAAACTACAGGTGGTTATCCAAAAATTGCTACGGTAATATCCTCAGATATAAATAGATTAGTACAATTTAGATCAAACCAAAGTGTGGAATTCATACTAATCAGTAGTAATGAAGCATTACAGAAAACTAGAAAATTTCTAGATATGAAAGAAAAATATCTACAAAAAATTTCAATTTCTAGGGGAACTTTAGAACAAAGATTGATGAGTGAAAACTTAATTGGCGGAGTTGAATTTAATTCATAAGTTCTTAAATCTTAATCTTTAAATGCCTTTTGGATCTACTTAATATTTGAAAATTATTACAGACATGCTAAGTTATGAATCAAAGATAATTATAATAAAATAGGAATAAAAGAATGCCAAAAGGATATTTGGTAGCTAATATACGAGTTAAAGATAAAGATAAATTTGCTGCATTTTCTGGTATGGCTGCTCCTGTAATCAAAGCACATGGTGGAAAAGTACTTGCAAGGGGACCTGGCGCTGAACGTCATGAAGGTTCTGTTGAAGGTATCGTCATGATGATTGAATTCGAGAGCATTGATACCGCTAGAACATTTTATTTAAGCGACGAATATCAAGCTGCAAAAGCGGTACGCGATGCATGTAGTGAAACAGACTTAATGATTATTGAAGGTACAGAATAGTCAAAATTAACTAAATCAATTTAAGTTTGTGAATTGCCTACAATAAGTAACTGTAGGTCAGCAACATTCGTTCCAGTAGCTCCAATCACAATTAGATCTTCAGCCATTTTTAATGCTTCATAACTATCATTGTTTTCAAGAAATTCATAAATAGATTTATTTTTATTCTGTATTCTTGAAACAGTACCATTATCAACCAAACCACCTGCGGCATCCGTTGGCCCATCTATTCCATCAGTTCCACCACTTAAAAAGCACCATGGGCGATCTTTAAAAATCTTTTCTGCTGCAATTGCAAAACGAAGAGCAAGCTCTTGGTTTCGGCCTCCTTTTCCATTTCCTTTAAGTTTTACTGTTGTTTCTCCGCCAAAGGCGATCGCAAATGGATTATGATTTTTGGAATTTTGCACTTTATGTAATATTTTTTCTACAGCTTGATTTACATCACCTATCAATGGCTCCAAAATAATTTGTGCGCCTACTTCTTTTGCCATTGCGGCTACGCTACCGGCGTTACCAGCTATTAAGTGCGCATTTGTATTAATTGATACATTATCTTCAATAGATGTATTTTCCAGATATTCACGTATCCTGGAGGGCAATTTAACAAACACTCCCTCATTGATTAATAATCTTCGAGCATCTGCAATAGTTCCAGATGGAGATACACTTGGTCCACTTCCTACAATACTTAAATCATCACCCAACACATCTGACAATATATAGCTCTGGACTTTAGCCGGATATGCAAAATTGAGAACACCTCCACCCTTTAAACGTGAGACTGATTGTCTAACTAAGTTCATTTGGTATATGTCAAAACCACTTGATAGAAGTATTT
>FZLS01000061.1 GCA_900197625.1 Rhodobacteraceae bacterium Water-Bin34
ACTGAAATTGATAATGCAAGGGGCATTGATATTGGATTAGCATCTGCAATCAGATTATATATACTTCACTACATAACTTCAAAAAAGTGATTAATATTCATCCAATACTAGCTAGAAAGGGTAAATTCTCTAATAGCCAAAATGAAATTGCTGAAAAACTGCCTGTTATCAAAGTAAAACCTATAATGACCAATAATACACCCATGGAAATTTCTATTTTTCTCATATGACGTTTAAACCGCGCCATGATCCTTATTGCTTTACTTATAAATATTGCAGCTAAAATAAAAGGAACACCAAGACCAATTGCATATAATGCCATTAATATAGAACTTCTAGCAAACGAGGCTTCCTGCGCAGCTAATGATAATATTGTCCCAAGTATGGGGCCAATACACGGTGTCCAACCAAAAGCAAATGCAAGTCCAAGGATATAAGCGCCGAAGGCATTACCACCACGATCTCCGGCATCAACTCTAAAATCATTATACAAAAATGGTATTTTCAATATTCCTATAAAATGTAATCCAAATATAATAATTACGATACCTGATGCACGACCAAACCAATCCTGGTTTTGAAGCATAAACTGGCCAAGTGCCGATACTGCGAGGCCTAATAGTATAAACACTGTTGAAAGGCCAAGTGTGAAAAATAATGCGCAAACCACAGTATGACGACGCATATTTTTATTATTTTCCATTTCTTGCATGGAAATTCCGCCCATATAAGCCAAATATGGAGGAACTATTGGAAGTACGCATGGACTCAAGAAGCTGAAAATACCAGCTAACAAAGCGATAAGCATTGAAGGTAACAAACCAGCATCTATAATATCTATACCAAACATACTTAACAATACTCTATTAAAAGTTTTAAGCCACCCAAATAATAAATAGTAATTTAGATTTTTACAAATTTTAAGGAACCTAAAATATGAATTATGATGATCATTTAGATACCATAGGTGCACTCTGCCCTATTCCAGTGTTGAAAGCTCAAAAAAGGTTAAGGAATTTAAATAGTGGCGAAATTTTAAATATATTAGCAGATGATCCGGCAGCAACAATTGATTTTCCACATTTTTGCAATGAACAAGGTCATACATTAGTAAAAATTGAAGAACATAAAAATTTCAAAAGTTTCTTTATAATGAAAAAATAATATTTTACTTGTTTACTGATATTTTCACTATAAGGTATGCATTAAACGCATACCTTATAGATTACATACTGCTAAGGAGTAAACATGGACTGGGATAAACTCAGAATATTCCACTCAGTTGCTGATGTTGGAAGCTTAACGCATGCAGGTGATGTATTACATTTATCTCAATCTGCTGTTAGTAGACAAATTAGAGCTTTAGAAGAAAAATTAAATGTTACTTTGTTTCATAGACATGCACGTGGTTTAATTCTTACTGAACAAGGAGAATTGTTATATGAAGCGACTTCACAAATGTCTAAAAGACTTGAAACTGCAGAAGCGAGAATTCGTGATAGTGAAGATGAGGTTTTTGGTGAATTAAGAGTTACAACTACAACTGGTTTTGGTACTTTATGGCTAGCCCCTAGAATTAACCGCCTATACGAACAGTATCCTGATTTAAATATTGATCTAATATTAGAAGAGCGCGTTTTAGATCTACCTATGCGTGAAGCTGATGTCGCCATAAGAATGAAAGAACCGAGTCAGGCTGATTTGGTTAGGCGCCGTTTGATGAATGTAAAAATGCGACTTTATGCTACACAAAAATACCTCGATAAATATGGAACGCCGACAAGTTTAGAAGAGCTAGATGTTCACAGATTAGTAACGCAAGGACTTGAAGCTAGACAGGTTAATGAATCAATTGCTTGGTTTAAACCAATACTTGAACATAATCATGGCTCAAACTTAACTATGAATAATTATTTTGGTGTATTACAAGCAGTTTTGCATGATACTGGAATCGGTGTTTTGCCTGACTATGTTTCTGATGAAGTACCAGAGCTCGTTCGGGTCTTACCCGATGATCAAAGCAAAGAAATACCTGTATTTCTTGCTTTTCCAGAAGAGTTAAGACATTCAAAAAGAGTTCAAGCTTTCAGAGATTTTGTTTTAGAAGAAATAAAAACACATAGATTACACAAATCTGAAAACGTTTAAAGATTATTACTTACTATAAAGCTATGTTCTAATTGCATAACGGGTATGCATTAAATGGCTCTAGTATTGGTGCTTTTTTAAAAGTACCTAGCACACAAGATTTCAGTTGAGCATATGTTCCTATAATCTTAACCTCCCTGTTATACTTTGGCCGAGCTTTTGCTCGGCCATTTTTTTATAAATAATTTCTATCTCATATCATATATGGGTCTTTTACTTAGAGACCCAAATGCTTAAAAGAAGCCAAAGAATCCTTAATGAGGCTAATAATGTCTACTGAACCTGAAATAACTCAAGACCTAATTGAAAGTCATGGCTTAAACGCTGAAGAATATGATCGATTAACAGATATAATTGGGCGTATTCCAACTTATACAGAATTAGGTATATTTTCAGCGATGTGGAATGAACACTGTTCTTATAAATCATCAAAAAAATGGTTGAGAACACTACCTACTACAGGACCTCAAGTGATCTGTGGTCCGGGTGAAAATGCCGGCATTGTTGACATAGGTGATGGAGATGCAATTGTTTTCAAAATGGAAAGTCACAATCACCCCTCTTATATCGAGCCATATCAAGGAGCGGCAACTGGTGTTGGAGGAATCTTAAGAGATGTATTTACAATGGGAGCTCGGCCAATAGCGGCTATGAATTCATTATCTTTTGGAGAATTCAACCACCCAAAGACTAAGAGCCTAATTAATGGTGTTGTAGAAGGCGTTGGCGGATACGGAAATTGTTTTGGCGTTCCAACTGTTGGAGGAGAAGTTAGATTTCATTCTGCATATAACGGTAACTGTTTGGTAAATGCATTTGCTGCAGGCTTAGCTAAAACGGACAGTATTTTTTATTCAGCTGCATCTGGCATTGGCATGCCAGTGGTTTACTTGGGTGCTAAAACAGGCCGTGATGGTGTTGGTGGTGCAACAATGGCATCAGCTGAGTTTGATGACACAATTGAAGATAAAAGGCCGACTGTTCAAGTTGGCGATCCATTTACAGAAAAACGGTTAATGGAAGCAACACTCGAACTGATGAAAACAGGTGCAGTTATTTCAATTCAAGATATGGGTGCCGCAGGCTTAACTTGCTCAGCTGTTGAAATGGGCGATAAAGGAAATTTAGGTGTAAAACTTAATTTAGAAGATGTTCCCCAACGTGAAGAAAATATGACAGCATATGAAATGATGCTTTCTGAAAGCCAAGAGCGAATGTTAATGGTACTTAAGCCAGAGCTTGAGAAAATTGCTCGTGCAGTATTTGAAAAATGGGATTTAGACTTTGCAATCGTTGGTGAAACTATAGCTGAAGATCGTTTTCTTGTAATGCATAATGGAACAATCAAAGCAGATTTACCCCTCAAAGCCCTTTCAGGTACTGCGCCTGAATATGACCGACCCTGGATTGAAACGCCAAAAGCAAATAAATTAGAGAATATTCCTGATGTAGATCCCATTAAAGGGCTAGTAGCAATTCTTGGAAGCGCAAATTATGGATCTAAATCATGGGTTTATGAACAATATGATACAATGGTAATGGCAGATACATTAGTTCATCCAGGTTCAGACGCAGGAGTAGTTCGCATTCATGGAACAACCAAAGCTGTAGCTTTTACATCTGATGTTTCTCCTAGATATTGTAATGCAAATCCATTTGAAGGTGGTAAACAAGCTGTAGCAGAAGCATATAGAAATTTATCTGCTACCGGGGCAAAACCATTAGCTACGACTGATAATATGAATTTTGGAAACCCAGAAAAACCAGAAATTATGGGACAATTTGTAGGTTGCATAAAGGGAATTGCAGAAGCTGTTTCGGTCTTAGACATGCCGATCGTGTCCGGAAATGTTTCTCTTTATAACGAAACAGATGGAAGTGCAATTTTACCCACTCCCACAATTGGAGCAGTTGGTTTACTAAGCGACATAAGCCAAATTATTAAATATACGCCAAATGATGGAAATGAATTAGTTCTAATTGGAATTACAAAAGGCCATTTAGGGCAATCTGCATTATTGAAAGAATTATACGGTAGAGAAGAAGGAGATGCACCAAAAGTTGACCTTCACGCAGAAAAAATAGCAGGAGATTTTGTTCGATCATGTCACAATCAAAACCTTATAACTGCAGCTCATGATGTATCTGATGGTGGGCTTTCTACTGCAGCTGTAGAAATGGCAATTGCTGCAAATATTGGAGTTTCTATAATAGATGGCAATACAGGATGGTTTTTTGGTGAAGACCAAGGAAGATACCTTCTTGCTTGCGAAGATAGCAACGCGCTTATCAAAGCTGCAGAAATCTCAGGAATTCCAGCACAATTAATTGGCCATTTTGGGGGTAAGGAAATAAAATTAGGTTCTGCAAGTATTAAAATTAATGATGTCGCAGATGCTCATGAATCAATTTTAAAATCATTGGTAAATTAAATGTAAACTTTTGGAGTAATTTAATGGCAATCGAAGCAACAGTAATAGAAAATTTAATTAAAGAGGCTTTTCCGGATGCAGATGTAACAGTAGATGGTGCAGATGGGGTTCATATGTCAGCAATAGTATGTTCATCTCAATTTTTAGGAAAATCCATGATAGCTCAGCATCGACTGGTATTTGCTGCCCTCAAAGGAAAAATGGATGGCCCAAATGGCGAACTTCATGCTTTGGCGCTTACAACTAAAACTAAAGAAGAGTAAACTATCATTTTATACGCTTGCAACAAAAATATATTATACTAAGTATGATATAAATTATTAGGAAAAAAAATGTCTGATACAATTCAATCTTCAATAAAAGAAACTATAGAAACTAATGATGTTGTTTTATACATGAAAGGCACATCTTCAATGCCTCAATGTGGTTTTTCAAGCAGAATAGCTGGTGTATTAAATTTTTTAAATATTACATGGCTAGACATTAATGTATTAGCCGATGAAGATGTAAGACAGGGAATAAAAGATTTTTCTGATTGGCCAACAATTCCTCAAATGTATGTAAAAGGTGAGTTCGTTGGTGGCTGTGATATTATCACTGATATGATGCTGTCTGGTGAACTTGATAAATTATTAGAAACAAATAACATAGAATTTGATAAAGATGCTGCTGATAAAGTAAGAGAAGCAAATTCTTGATTTAAATTAATGATTTAACCTTATCTAGCATAAATTTCATAGTTTCATTAGCTTCTTCTAAATCTAGCTGAATTCTCTGTGATGCGGTGTCATCAATATCATTTCTACTATTGTCGGAATCACTTTGACTCGAAATTTGAGAATTTAACTCAATAATTTTCATCTCAGCTAGTTTTAGTTTGGATTCTAGATTTGTTGCATGTTCCATTATTTCAGAATTTGTTGTTTTAGAAAATGCAGATTTATCAGACTTAGATAACTTTTCTTCACTTGCAGCAGTACGATCTGCCAAAAGTAAACCTGCCATTAACAACATTCTACTTTCTGTTATCCGAGCTCCTGAACTTTCAAGCTTTTGAGCTTCTTGATCTAGCATTGCTGCGGCTGTTTTGAGATAGCTTTCCTCACCCTCCTGACAAACCACATCGAATGACCTACCACCAATTTGTATTGTTACTTGTGACATAATTACTCCTCAACCAAATCTTTAAGTTGAACTAATATATTCTGAACTTCATCAATATCTTTTTGATGTTGATCTTTAAGTTCATCATAGTTCTTTTCTGAAGCAATAATATTCTCCCGTTTTGATGAATCGGCAAAACCAAATTTAGGATTATCATCTTTGATCAACGTTTGTTGCGTCTCTTCAATTTGAGATTTTAATAATTTATTTTCATTTTCTAATTTAGATATTAATTCTTCATTTTCTAATTTATTTTTACTCAAATTTTTGATATGATCTTGAATTGAGCTTACGGCAATTTCAAAATCTTTTTTTAACTTAATTGCTTGAGTCATTTTCGTCTCTTCCGCTCACGAATCATTAATAACAATATTATGTATTCATTTTATACGTTTTAATCATAATATTGCACAAAAATAATAGTTTATAAGTGATTGCAATCTTGACCGACCATATGCACATATCATACGAGTAACACATACCTTAAGCTGCTTGGAGACCATTGTGCACATTTCTCAACTAAAATCGAAACATCCTAAACATTGGCGGAATTCATCAGCAATTAGAATTCTATCCGCAGATGCAGTTCATGCTGCAGCTTCAGGTCACCAAGGAATGCCAATAGGAATGGCTGATGTTGCAACTGTTTTATTTCAAAATCATTTAAAATTTGATGCAAAAAACCCTGATTGGGCTGATAGGGATAGATTTATATTATCTGCTGGTCATGGATCAATGCTCATATATTCATTATTACATCTTACCGGTTATGAAGACATGACAATGGATGAAATTAAAAACTTTCGCCAGTGGGGAGCAAAAACAGCAGGTCATCCTGAATATGGACATGCAAAAGGCATTGAAACTACAACTGGTCCACTTGGACAAGGAATATCTAATGCTGTAGGTTTCGCAATGGCCGAACAATCATTACAATCACGCTACGGCAAAAAAATCGTAAACCATTATACATATGTAATAGCTGGTGATGGTTGTTTAATGGAAGGTGTCAGCCAAGAAGCAATTACACTTGCGGGCAAGCAAAAGCTAAATAAATTAATAGTTATGTGGGATGATAACAATATTTCCATTGATGGAGAGATCAACATTTCAGATGTAACTGATCAACAAAAACGTTTTGAGTCTGCAGGATGGTCAGTCTTTTCAATAAACGGTCATGATCCAGATGAAATAGATATGGCCTTAACAAAAGCAAAAAAAAGCAGCAAGCCATCTATGATAGCATGTAAAACTACTATTGCGGTTGGTGTTGAAGGTGTCGAAAATACAGCTGGTGGACATGGCTATAACATAAAAGATCCTCAACTTGAACAAATGCGTAAACTATATGAATGGCCATATCCAAAATATGAAATACCAACTGATGTAAAACAGTCATGGTTGGAAATAGGATCTAAAGGCTCAGAGGAACGTGAAAAATGGGAAGAACGTTTTTTAAATTTATCAAAATCAAAACAATTAGAATTTAATCGCATTATTAATTTAGAAACTCCCAAGAAACTTTCTGCAGCTATTAAAAGATTGAAGAGAGAGATTTCTGAAAAAAAACCAAAAATGGCAACCCGTAAATCAAGTCAAACAGCCCTTGAGATTATCAATCCTATAATGAAAGAAACACTTGGTGGCTCTGCAGACTTAACAGGTTCAAACAATACTATAACCAAAGATATGAAATGGTTTGATGCTGATAACCGTGATGGACGACATGTCGCCTATGGTATTAGAGAGCATGGAATGGCTGCAGCAATGAATGGAATGGCCTTACATGGTGGTGTGCGTCCATATGGTGGAACATTCATGTGTTTCACAGATTATGCCCGCCCATCCATGAGGTTAGCTGCGCTAATGCAAATACCAGTTGTTTATGTATATACTCACGACAGTATTGGTTTAGGAGAAGATGGCCCTACACATCAACCTGTTGAACATTTGGCCATATCACGCGCAACACCAAATACTTGGGTATTCCGTCCAGCGGATACAGTAGAAACTGCTGAAGCATGGGAACTTGCTGTAACAACAAAATCTACTCCATCAGTTCTTTCTTTAACCAGACAAGGTCTAAGGACAGTTAGAACAAAACATACAAATAAAAACATGGTTGGTATGGGTGCTTATATTTTGTCCGAAGCCGAAGCCAAAAGAAAAGTTATTTTAATTGCGTCTGGTTCGGAGGTAGAAATAGCTCTTGATGCTAAAGTTAAACTTGAAGCAGAAGGTATCGGTACTAGGGTAGTTTCTATGCCGTGTATGGAATTATTTGCTGAACAAAATGAATCCTATCGCAGGCGTGTCCTACCGGCAGGTCCAGTTCGTGTTGGAATTGAAGCAGCTGTTCGACAAGGCTGGGATAGATGGTTGACAGGCGAAAGAGGCAAACATAATAAATCTGCGTTTATTGGTATGGATAGTTTTGGTGCATCAGCACCAGCAGAAGAGCTTTATGTGAAATTTGGAATCACATCAGATGGTGTCATTAAAGCGGTCAAAGATCTTCTTTAAATTAGTTTTATAAACATGTTATCGCTAACAATATAAATGTTAGCGATAACATGTTGAAAAATATATAAATTTTGTCGATATTAGCCTTTAAAGCTATGCTGAAATCAATTAAGTAAATTGATAATAATATCATATAATTCTTACTTGAATTGGGCGTATAGATGACAATAAAAGTTGCAATAAACGGCATGGGCCGTATTGGTCGATCAACATTAGCAGCTATTATTGAAAGCGGTCGTTCCGATATTGAAGTAGTTTCAATAAATGCTCCAGCTCCAATCGAGACATTAGTCCATTTAATGAAATATGATTCCGTTCACGGGCGGTTTCCAGGCGATATTAAAATCATTGGAAGTAATATTGACGTTGGCCGCGGGCAAATTGATATGCAATCTACATATAATCCCGCTGAATTGAATTGGGAAGGAATAGACGTTCTTTTAGAATGCACCGGCGTCCATAATTCAAAAGAAGCTTCAATAATCCACCTGGAAAACGGTGCAAAAAAAGTATTATTATCAGCTCCTGGAAAAAATGTAGATAAAACAGTGGTTTATGGAGTTAATCACAAAGAGCTCAGATCTGATGATTTGATAGTATCAAATGCATCTTGCACAACAAATTGTTTAGCACCAATTGCCAAAGTATTAAACGATGCTATTGGCATAGAAAACGGTATAATGACTACAATACATTCTTATACTGGCGATCAACCAACCTTAGACAAAAAACACAGTGATTTATATCGCTCACGTGCGGCAGCAATGAGTATGATACCTACTTCCACAGGAGCAGCAAAAGCAGTAAGCCTTGTTTTACCAGAACTTTCAGGAAAGTTAGACGGCTCAGCTATACGAGTTCCTACACCAAATGTATCATGCGTTGATCTAACTTTCCAAGCTAGTAAAGATACCAATATTAAAGAAGTTAATTTAGCAATTAAAAATATTGCAGAAACATCAATGAAAGGTGTCTTGGATTATGATCCAGAACCTAAAGTATCAATAGATTTTAACCACGATACTCATTCATCAAATTTTGCACCCGCGCAAACTAAAGTTTTAAACAATCGCTTAGTAAGGGTTTTGAGTTGGTATGATAATGAATGGGGTTTTTCTTGCAGAATGGCTGATACCGCAGTTACGATGGGTAAATTATTATAACAGTTACTTTTTATTACAAAAAATATATATTTTTAGGTGAACCCGTAAATATAGAAATAGTAACTACTGGAGATAAGTAATGGCATTACGAACATTAGATGACTTTAACCTAAAAGATAAAAATGTTCTGATACGAGTGGATATGAATGTTCCAATTCATAACGGGCAAGTTACAGACTCCACAAGGCTTTCTCGTGCAGTACCAACAATATTAGAAGTTTTAGAAAAAGGTGGTAAACCAATACTTTTATCACATTTTGGGCGCCCTACTCGCGGATTTGACTTAACAATGTCAACGCAACAAGCTGCAACAGCTTTATCAAACAAATTAAAAAAACGTGTGCATTTTGCTTCATCATGTATCGGCGAAACTGCACAATCAGCCGTAAAAACTTTGCCAGTTGGAGATGTCCTTTTACTAGAAAATACTCGCTTTCATCAGGGCGAGAAAAAAAATGATCCTGAATTTGCTTCTGAATTAGCCAAGCTTGGAGACATATTTGTTTCAGATACATTTTCTACTGCTCACAGAGCCCATGCCTCTGTTGAGGCTATAGCACATATCATGCCTAGCTGTGCAGGAAGATTAATGGAAGAAGAAATATCCAAATTAGAGAATGCGTTAAGTACACCCGAAAAACCTGTAATGGCAATCGTAGGTGGTGCAAAAGTATCTTCAAAGTTACTTTTATTAGAAAACCTTATTGGTCCAATGGATAAAATTGTCATTGGTGGTGGAATGGCAAATACATTCCTAGCCGCCAAAGGTTATAATATCGGCCAATCATTATGTGAACATGATATGCAAGATACTGCGCGATCAATATTGGATAATGCAACCAAAATGGACTGTGAAATAATATTACCTATCGATATTGTCGTAGCAAAAGAATTTACAGCAAATACAAATTTTGAAATTCTCCCATCTAATTCCTGTCCTAATGACTCAATAATTTTAGATGCAGGCCCAGAAACTGTAAAACTCATAAAAAAACACTTAAATAACAGTAAAACAATTATATGGAATGGACCTTTAGGAGCTTTTGAGGTTCCACCATTTAATAAAGCAACTGATGAAGCTGCAAAATATGTTGCAGAATTAACTCAATTGGGCAAAATTCTATCTGTTGCAGGCGGTGGAGATACGGTTTCAGCACTCAATGGAAGTAGTTCTGCAGACAAATTTACTTATATTTCAACCGCAGGTGGAGCTTTCTTAGAATGGCTTGAAGGAAAAACTTTACCTGGGGTTTCAGTTTTAATTTCTTAAAAATAGAGTGATATAATGGCACATAATGAACAACTAGATAAAATTATAAATGAAGATGGATTTATTGCTGCCTTAGATCAAAGTGGTGGATCTACTCCCAAAGCACTCTTACAATATGACGTAGACCATTCCTATTATAAAAATGATACTGAAATGTATGATCAAATACATTCTATGCGTGAGCGAATAGTCTTATCACCATCATTTAATTCAAAAAACATAATTGGCGCTATATTATTCGAAATGACTATGAATAAAGAAATAAGTGGCAAAAAAACTGCAAAATATTTATGGGAAGATCTTGGAATAATTCCGTTTCTAAAAATAGATTCAGGCTTGGAATCCGAACATAATGGCGTTCATTTACTAAAAGATATTAAAGATATTGATAAAAAACTTGAAAATGCAGTTTCTAATGGAATTTTTGGAACAAAAATGCGATCAGTTATAAATTCTGCATCTATAGAGGGTATCAACGATGTAGTTGATCAACAATTCAAACTTAGTCATCAAATAAATAAGCATAATTTAATACCAATTATTGAGCCAGAAGTTACAATATCAATTTCTGATAAAGAGAATGCAGAAGTTATCCTTATACAATCTATATTAAAAAACCTCGAAAAAATGCCAAAAAGCAATAAGGTTATTTTAAAACTTTCATTACCAGAAATACCAAATTTTTACCAACCACTTATGAATCATGAAAGTGTATTACGCGTGGTTGCTCTCTCAGGCGGTTATGATCAAACAAATGCCATAAAAAAATTAGAATGTAACAATGGAATGATTGCAAGCTTTTCGAGAGCTTTAACTGAAGGTTTAAGCATTAATCAAAATGATGAAGAGTTTAATCTAATTATTAATAAATCGATCAATAACATAGCAAAAGCATCAAAAACTTAAAAATACTTATAATTTGATTCGATTAGGGATTCACAAACAGAATCACATGTGCCATAATCTATTTAAGCAGAAATAAATATCTGCATTGAGGTTAAGATGGCATATAGACGAGCACAAAAAATAGGATTGGGCACTGCACTATTTTTTGCTTTATTTTTAGCATTATCGAGTTACTTTGCTTTTGCTGCAATTCAAGGTGATTATGGTCATATAAAAAGAATTCAAATTGAATCTGAAGAGCGAAGACTTGCACTACGTTTAGAGACTCTCAAATTAGAACGCGAACAACTAAAAAATAAAACATACAGATTATCAGATGGGTATTTAGACCTAGATTTACTGGATGAACGTGTTCGAAAAGTATTGGGAATGGCGAGAGTTAATGATGTTATAATTAGATAACTAATTGTAATTAAACATATTATTAAACTTATTTACTATAATAATCAATATTTATAATTTTTGCGTGCCTTTTACTTTCCAATAGCATATAATAATAGTTTAATATTAAACCTTTTAAAGGACACTCCAATATGGCAAAGGCTAAAAAGAAAGCTAAAGCAAATATTTCTGCTGAGGAATTGCAAAAATATTATCGTGAAATGTTATTAATTCGCCGCTTCGAAGAAAAGGCTGGGCAATTATATGGCATGGGTCAGATAGGAGGATTTTGTCACCTCTATATTGGGCAAGAAGCTGTTGTTGTTGGACTTGAAGCAGCTGCGAAAGAAGGTGATAGCCGATTAACCTCATATCGCGACCATGCACACATGCTTGCCTGCGGATTAGATCCAAAAGGTGTGATGGCTGAATTAACTGGTCGAAAAGACGGGCTGTCTAAGGGAAAAGGTGGCTCTATGCACATGTTCAGTAAAGAAAAGAAATTTTATGGCGGGCATGGTATAGTTGCAGCTCAAGTTCCTATTGGCGCTGGATTGGCCTTAGCTAATAAATATCGTGGAGAGGATACGGTTTCTTTTACATACTTTGGAGATGGTGCTGCAAACCAGGGGCAAGTATACGAAAGCTTTAATATGGCTGCTTTATGGAAACTTCCAGTAATATTTGTAGTAGAAAATAATAGATATGCTATGGGCACAAGTTTGCAACGTGCAGCTTCAACACCTGACTTTTATACAAGAGGAGAGGCATTTGGAATTGCAGGTGCCGTTGTAGATGGAATGGATGTTCTAGCGGTTAAAGCTGCTGGAGAATTAGCAGTAGAACATTGTCGCAGTGGAAAAGGACCATTTGTATTAGAAGTTAAAACTTATCGTTATCGTGGACATTCAATGTCAGATCCTGCTCGATACAGATCTAAAGAAGAGGTCAAAAATATTAAGGACAACCAAGATCCAATTGACATGATAAAAGAAATGTTAATTCAAGGTGGTCATGCAACACAAGATGACCTCAAATCTATAGATAAAGATATTAAAAAAATTGTTCAGGAATCTGCAGATTTTGCAATAGCAAGCCCTGAACCTGATATAAACGAACTTTATACAGACATTTTGGTTTAAGGAGAGAAATTATGACAATCAAAATCCTTATGCCTGCATTATCACCAACTATGGAAGAAGGCACACTAGCTAAATGGATGGTTAAAGAAGGCGATAATGTCCAAAGCGGTGATATAATGGCAGAAATTGAAACAGACAAAGCTACAATGGAATTTGAAGCCGTTGATGAGGGAATTATAGGAAAAATTTTAATTTCTGAAGGTACTGAAAATGTTTCAGTAAATACTGCCATTGCATTATTATTAGAAGATGGAGAAGATGTTTCAGCACTTGAAAATGAAACTTCCCAAGTATTGGAAGATATAACTAGTGATAGATCAGTCACTCCAGAAAAAATCACTTCTGAAGAAGATACAGTTACTGTATCAAAATCAGTTGATATAAAGTCAGAAGAAATACCTGATGGTACAAACTTTATTTCAACCACAGTTCGTGATGCATTACGAGATGCGATGGCAGAAGAAATGCGATCAAACGAAAATGTCTTCTTAATGGGTGAAGAAGTGGCAGAATATGAAGGGGCTTATAAAGTCTCTCAAGGCCTATTGGATGAATTTGGTGATAAACGTATCATCGACACTCCTATAACTGAGCATGGATTTGCTGGAATTGCTGTTGGTGCTGCATTTGGTGGATTAAATCCAATTGTAGAATTTATGACTTTCAACTTTGCTCTTCAAGCTATGGACCATATTATAAATTCTGCCGCAAAGACACTTTACATGTCAGGCGGTCAAATGGGTGCACCTATGGTATTTCGAGGCCCAAATGGAGCAGCATCCAGAGTTGGTGCTCAACATTCTCATTGTTTTGCTGCCTGGTATGCTCAAATCCCAGGGCTTAAAGTAGTCATGCCTTATTCAGCATCAGATGCAAAAGGTCTGTTGAAATCTGCTATTCGTGATCCAAACCCAGTGGTATTTTTAGAAAATGAAATGTTATATGGCCGTAGTTTTGACGTTCCTGATTTAGAAGACTTTACTGTACCAATTGGAAAAGCAAAAATATGGCGTGAAGGCTCTGATGTTACTCTGGTTAGTTTTGGTATTGGAATGCAATATGCACTAGAAGCTTCCGAATTATTAGAGGCAGATGGTATCTCTGCAGAAGTAATTGATTTAAGAACAATTAGACCTATCGATTATGATACATTAATAAATTCGATAAAGAAAACAAATCGCTGTGTCACAATTGAAGAAGGTTTTCCAGTAGCATCAATAGGCAATCATCTTTCTGCAGTTATAATGGAACGTGCATTTGATTACCTAGATGCACCCGTTATCAATTGTACAGGCAAAGACGTGCCAATGCCATATGCAGCTAACCTCGAAAAACTTGCACTTGTTACTACTCAAGAAGTCTTAGAAGCAGTCAAGCAAGTAACATATAGGTAAGGAAAAAAATTATGCCAATAAATATACAAATGCCGGCTCTTTCTCCTACCATGGAAGAAGGAACACTTGCAAAATGGTTAGTTAAAGAAGGCGATACCGTCGAAAGTGGCGACGTCATGGCTGAGATTGAAACTGATAAAGCAACAATGGAATTTGAAGCCGTTGATGAGGGAATTATAGGAAAAATACTAGTTCCTGAAGGATCGTCAGGAGTTAAAGTAAATGAAATAATTGCTATATTATTAGATGATGGAGAAGATGTGTCCAATATTGAGGTTCAAGAACCTGAAAACAAACAGGGTATAATTGAAACAATAAATACTGTAGAAAATAAACCATCTATAAAACTAGAAAATAGTAATAAAAGTCTTAATAAAGAGAGAGTTTTTGCAACACCTTTAGCTAGACGCATAGCTAAATCTAACAACTTAGAATTAACAAATATAAAAGGTACTGGGCCATATGGAAGAATAGTAAAAGCTGATGTTGAATCAAACAATATCAGTTATTTAGAAAAACCAGCAACACTATCAATGACAAGTTCAACAACAACTGAAACAATAAAAGATATCTACAAAGATAGACACTTTGAAGAAATAGCACTTGATGGAATGCGCACAGTTATTGCAAATAGGCTTACTGAGGCAAAACAAACAATACCGCATTTTTATTTACGTAGATCCGTTTCTTTAGATAAATTATTAATGATACGGGCTGAAATGAATGATGGATTAGCAGATAAGGGAATAAAAATATCTGTTAATGACTTTATAATAAAAGCAAGTTCTCTTGCTTTACAAGATATACCAAAAGCAAATGTTGTTTGGGCTCATGATAGAATATTACAAATGAAATCATCCGATGTTGCTGTTGCAGTTTCAGTTGAAGGTGGCCTCTACACTCCA
>FZLS01000079.1 GCA_900197625.1 Rhodobacteraceae bacterium Water-Bin34
CTATTTATCTTCAGCTTTTTTAGCTGCAGCCTTTTTTGGCGCTGCTTTTTTAGCTACTGGTTTCTTTTCAGCTGCTGCTTTTTTAGCCGCTGGTTTCTTTTCAGCAGCTGCTTTTTTAGCTGCTGGTTTCTTAACTGGCGCTACGGGAGCAGCAGTTGTATCGAACCCTCGTCCATTTTCAGCAATGGCAACTCCAGATTTCTCTGCGCCCTTAGCTAGAATGTCAGTTACGCGTAGTACTGTAATTTGCTGGCGATGACCTTTTCGGCGTTGAGAGCTATGCTTTCGACGGCGTTTTACATAGTTTATAACTTTAGGACCTTTACCTTGTTCAAGGATCTCAGCTTGAACGGCAGCTCCTGACACATTAGGTGCGCCAACAACTAAACTATCTCCACCAACCATTAAAATTTCATTAAATTGAACTTTTTCACCAGCATTACCTGTTACTTTTTCAATTCGGAGAATATCTCCATTTGCAACTTTATACTGCTTGCCACCAGTTTTTAATACCGCAAACATCTGCGTCTTCCTTTAGTTTCCGCGTCTTTTGGCCCTTGAAAACAAGCGTTTTGGAGATCATCTCCGCCTTCAAACTGCGCGCCCGTTTAAAGAGCGATCATATAAAAACCATAAAATAAATATCATGGTTGACGGCTTATCGTAAAATCATGTTTATAAGTCAAGCTTATTAACCAAAAATTACGCTTTTTTGAGTATTAAATAAGAGACTATTCATCTATAAATTTTAACCTTTAACTTCTTCAAGTTCGATCAATGTTCCATTAAAGTCCTTAGGGTGTAAAAAAATTACAGGATTTCCATGTGCTCCAATTTTAGGAAGCCCATCACCTAATATCGTTGCCCCATCTTTTGTTAGTTTTGAGATAGCATCATTAATACAATCAACCTCGTAGCAAATATGATGTATTCCGCCATTAGGATTTTTTTTCAAAAAAGATAAAATAGGGCTATTATCTCCATGAGGACTTATCAACTCTATTTTTGTATTTGGTAGATTAATGAAAACTACGGTTACGCCATGTTCGACAAGATCTTGAGGTATTCCCACTTTAGCACCCAATGGCCCAGAATACTTTGCCATAGCCTCAACTAAATTAGGAACAGCAATTGCTATATGGTTCAATGATCCGATCATTATACGTTCCTTCTTAGACCTTTAACCTGGCTCAATACAGAATTTGCAGCATCTATGACATTTGTTCCAGGCCCAAAGACTTCTGAAACACCAGCATTTCGTAAAAATTCATAATCTTTTTCTGGAATAACTCCACCAGCAATTACAATTATATCTAGCCTTCCTTGGGTTTTTAAATGCTCAATAATTTCTGGAATTAACGTTTTATGTCCTGCTGCTAAAGACGAGATACCAACCACATCAACACCAAGCTTAATTGCTTTTTTAGCTATTTCTTCAGGTGTTTCAAACATTTCTGAGAGATCCACAGTAAATCCAAGATCTGAAAAAGCTGTTGCAATGACTTTAGCCCCTCTATCATGACCATCTTGGCCAACCTTTGCGACAAAGACATGTGGCCGCCTTTCCATTTGTTCTATTCGCTTTTGTAAATTACTGTATTCAGGGTCACCCGCATAAGCATTTTCATAAACACCACTTATCACGCGAGTAGTTGCTGAATGACGTGTAAAAGCTTTTTCCATAGTATAAGAAATTTCACCTAAAGTTGCCCTATGTCGTGCAGCTTCAATTGCATATGACAGTAAGTTACCATCACCTGAAGCAGCCGATTTTTCTAAATCTTCTAATGCTTTTTGACAATTATCTAAATTTCGCGTTCTCTTGATTAAATTCAATCGATCAATCTGAGCTTCTCGTACAGCTGTATTATCAATTTCGCGTGTTTCTATATTGTCTTCTTCTTCCAGGCGATATTTATTAACCCCAACAATAACATCTTCACCTTTATCAATTCTAGCTTGGCGCTCTGCCGCAGCTTCTTCTATCCTCATTTTAGGCAATCCAGCTTCAACTGCTTTAGTCATTCCACCTAGCTGCTCGACTTCATCAATTAACTCCCAAGCTCTATCTGCTAAATTTTTGGTTAATGCTTCAATATAATAGGAACCACCTAATGGATCCACAACGTCAGTGATGCCACTTTCATGTTGTAGTATTAATTGAGTATTTCTTGCTATCCTTGCAGATTGTTCTGTCGGCAATGCAATTGCTTCATCAAAAGAATTTGTGTGAAGCGATTGTGTTCCTCCAAGTGTTGCAGCCATTGCTTCTATAGTAGTGCGAATAACATTATTATAAGGATCTTGTTCGGTCAAAGATACACCAGATGTCTGGCAATGAGTTCTCAACATTTTTGAGCGGTCTGACTTAGCACCAAAATCAGTCATAATTTTTGCCCACATTTGCCTTGCAGCACGCAACTTTGCTGCTTCCATGAACATATTCATTCCAATACAAAAGAAGAATGATAATCTACCTGCAAAAATATCTATATCTAAACCTTTATCTAACGCAGCACGAACATATTCCATACCGTCAGCTAAAGTATAAGCTAGCTCTTGAGCTAAAGTAGACCCAGCTTCCTGCATGTGATAACCACTGATTGAAATTGAATTGAATTTTGGCATTTTTGTTGCTGTATATTCAATAATATCTGATACAATTCTCATGCTTGGCTCTGGTGGATAAATATAAGTGTTACGGACCATAAATTCTTTTAATATATCATTTTGTACAGTCCCAGACAGAACAGACTTATCAACGCCCTGCTCTTCACCTGCTACAATAAACATTGCTAAAACTGGAATAATTGCACCATTCATTGTCATTGAAACAGACATTTTATCAAGTGGGATACCGTCAAATAATATTTTCATATCTTCAACACTATCTATCGCAACACCCGCCTTTCCAACATCACCAAATACTCTTTCATGGTCACTATCATAACCACGATGCGTTGCTAAATCGAATGCCACTGATAGGCCTTTTTGACCTGCAGCCAGATTACGACGATAAAAAGTATTACTTTCTTCAGCTGTTGAAAAACCTGCATACTGTCTAATTGTCCATGGGCGCCCAGTATACATGGTTGCCTTTACACCTCGCGTAAAAGGTGCTTTTCCAGGTATTTCATCAATAGAATTTACAGGTAAGTCATCTGAGTCATAAAATGGCTTTATATCAATATGTTCTGGGGTCTTAGAAACTTTTGGCTTTTTCCCATTTGCTTCTTTTGTTGCCAACTCAGTCCATATTTTTTTTCTATCGATTGCCATTATTACCTCTAACTTGCCAAAATATAGCAAATATTTTAATTCTTTGCGTCAAAATATCTTAATTATTCAAACTCCATGATTATTTCATCAACAGCCAAACTATCTCCTTCAGCTACAGATATTTTAGATACTTTACCGGGCTTTTCTGCTCTAAGCACATTCTCCATTTTCATGGCTTCTACCATTGCTAGTGATTGACCTTCTTCAATAATGTCCCCTTCAGAAACCATAATAGATACCATCAATCCAGGCATTGGGCATAATAAAAATTTAGATGTATCAGCTGGCAATTTATCTGGCATTAAATCAGATAATTCTGCAATTCGAGAATTCATAACTTTAACAACCTGCTCTACACCTCTTAGGCGTAAAAGATAGCCACCTATAACTGGTGTTACTTTCACTGCATGTTGATTACCATTTATTGATAATTCGGCTAAAGTTCCACCCAGTTCATATTTGATTGAGGCTTCAAAAGATTTTTTTTCAAATGAGATTTTATAACCATCTTTAACATCACTGATCGTCATATTAGTATTTTTTCTAGCTATTCTAGTAACTAAATTATCTTCTCTAGGTACTGGATTATCGAATGTACTATCACGCGCAGAAATCCTCTGCATTTTCATTCTTGTAATTATCAATGCAGTTACTGATAAAACTTCAAGTATATCATCCGAGGGATTAACACCTTCAAACCCATCTGGATATTCTTCATCAATAAATGCAGTTGTTATATTCCCAGACTTAAACCTTGTGTGGCCCATAACAGCAGATAAGAATGGTAAATTGTGACCAATTCCTTCAATTTCAAATCGGTCTAAAGCATTTTCCATTGCAGAAATTGCTTTAGACCGATTGGTTGACCAAGTACATAATTTAGCAATCATAGGGTCATAAAACATAGATATTTCCCCACCTTCAAAAACACCAGTATCGTTTCTAATAACGCATTCTTTTGTAACACTTTCAGTGGGCGGTCGATAGCGCGTCAAACGACCTATAGATGGTAGAAAATTACGGTAAGGATCTTCTGCGTATAAGCGACTTTCCATTGCCCAACCATTTAATTTTATAGAATTTTGTTTAACATTTAGATTTTCACCGTTTGCAACTCTGATCATTTGCTCTACGAGATCAATTCCTGTAATTAATTCTGTAACAGGATGCTCAACCTGCAATCGGGTATTCATTTCAAGAAAATAAAAGTTTTTTTCTTTATCAACAATAAATTCAACGGTACCTGCACTTGTATATCCAACAGCTTGCGCAAGAGCACATGACTGCTCACCCATTGCTACACGGGTTTTTTCATCCAAGAATGGACTTGGGGCTTCTTCAATGACTTTTTGATTACGGCGCTGTATAGAACATTCACGTTCACCTAAATAAACGCAATTGCCATGTTGATCAGCCAATACCTGAATTTCTATGTGACGTGGTTCAACAACAAATTTTTCAATAAAAATTCTGTCATCACCAAAACTACTAGCTGCTTCTGATTTTGATCTGGCAAAACCTTCTATTGCTTCTTCATCATTCCAAGCTATTCGCATGCCTTTTCCGCCACCACCAGCTGAAGCTTTAATCATAACAGGATAACCAATTTTATTTGATATTGTCACAGCATGTTTTGCATCATCAATTAAATCCATATGTCCCGGAACTGTTGAAACATTTGCTTCTTGAGCAATCTTTTTAGACGTAATTTTATCACCCATTGCTTCTATGGCATTAACAGGTGGTCCTATGAATATAATATTTTCTGCAGCTAAGCGCTCACAAAACTCTGCTCTCTCTGATAAAAATCCATAACCAGGGTGCACCGCATTCGCACCAGTTTTCTTACACGCAGATATAATCTTATCTATGCTTAAATAACTTTCTGATGCAGATGATGCGCCTATGTAGACTGCTTCATCAGCCATTGAAACATGGAGTGCATTTTCATCAGCGTCAGAAAATACTGCAACAGTTTTAATATTCATTTTTTTTGCTGTCTTAAAAACACGACACGCTATTTCACCACGATTTGCTACTAGAATTTTCTTAATCATATCAGTTACCTACAATGGGATGTTATCATGTTTTTTAAATGGCTGATGAACTTTCTTATTCTTTAATAGTTCAAAACTTCTTGCAATTCTTCGACGCGTAGATCTTGGGTTTATGACTTCATCAACAAACCCTCGTTGAGCTGCTACAAAAGGATTTGCAAACCTCTCCTCATAATCAGCTGTATGCTGGGCGATTTTATCGTCATCACCTAAATCAGCCCGATGTAAAATTTCTGTTGCTCCCTTAGCACCCATTACAGCAATTTGTGCAGATGGCCATGCATAATTAACATCAGCGCCAAGATGTTTAGGTGCCATAACGCAGTATGCTCCTCCATATGCCTTTCTCGTAATAACAGTTACTAAAGGCACTGTCGCCTGAGCATATGCAAACAATAATTTTGCACCATGCTTTATAATTCCACCATATTCTTGTGCTGTTCCAGGTAAGAAGCCAGGGACGTCTTCCAATGTTAAAATTGGAATACTAAATGCATTACAAAACCTTACGAATCTTGCGCCCTTTCTACTTGCATTTATGTCTAAACATCCAGCCAAAACTAAAGGTTGATTAGCTACAACACCAATAGTTTCACCATTAATTCGAATAAATCCTACTAGAAGATTACCAGCAAATTCTTTCTGAATTTCAAAGAAATTTCCTTCATCAGCTAATTTAACAACTACTTCTCGCATATCATATGGCTGATTAGGATTTTGAGGCACCAACGTATCAAGTGAAGAATCCTCACGGTCCCAGGTGTCTGATGTTTCTTGATGAGGTGCAGATGCTCCTGCATTTAATGGCAAAAATGAATAAAATCGTCTTAAATCCAACAACGCTTCAATATCATTATCATAAGCACCATCTGCCACGGAGGATTTTTTAGTATGCGTTAAAGCTCCTCCAAGATCTTCGGATGAAACAATTTCATTTGTAACAGTTTTCACCACATCAGGGCCTGTTACAAACATATATGAAGTATCTTTTACCATAAATATGAAGTCAGTCATGGCAGGTGAATAAACTGCACCACCTGCTGAAGGGCCCATTATCATGGATATTTGTGGAATTGCTCCAGATGCTTGAGCATTTCTTCTAAAGACCTCACTGTATCCAGCCAAAGAAGCAACACCTTCTTGAATTCGTGCACCCCCACTATCAGAAATACCAATTACAGGAACGCCATTTTGCATAGCTAGATCCATAATCTTACATATTTTTTCTGCATGTGTTTCAGATAATGAACCACCAAATACTGTAAAATCTTGTGAATACAAATAAACGGGACGACCATTGATCGTTCCCCAACCCGTTACAACTCCATCTCCTGGTATTTGTTTTTCTGCCATACCAAAATCAACACATCTGTGCGTCTTGTACATATCATATTCTTCAAAACTACCGCTATCTAAAAGAACCTCGATACGCTCTCTGGCAGTTAACTTACCTTTTGAATGCTGAGCATCAATTCTAGCTTGTCCACCCCCAAGACGGGCTTCATTCCGTCTTTCTTCTAATTGCTGGGATATAGTTGGCATGATGTTCTCCTCATCTTCTCAATAAACTTTCATTATTCAAAGTTTGTTTAATAAAGTTAATCATTCTAAATCTATGACACAATAGAACAAAAACAGATTAGTGAATTATTTCACACCCAAATAAAGTTAATAATTCATATATATAGATTTTTCCATATGTGTTTATTGTTTTTTTAAACAAATTTTATCTTTGGATATTAAAAACGCTGCCTCTGTAAACAAAAGCAGCGTTAAATTAATTAAAAATCAATATTTACTTCATGACTGGTATAGAGAATTCTCCACCTTCTTTAATCCCAGAGGGCCACCGTGCCGTAACAGTCTTAGTTCTTGTATAAAACTTAAAAGCATCTGGTCCATGTTGATTTAAATCACCAAATACGGATTTCTTCCAACCACCAAATGTATGATAGGCTAAAGGAACTGGGATTGGAACATTTATGCCAACCATTCCAACATTTATTCTGTTTGCAAAATCACGAGCAGTATCACCATCTCTTGTATAAATTGCAGTTCCGTTTCCATATTCATGATCCATCGCATAACCGATTGCTTCTTCATAGGTTTTTGCTCTTATTGTTGAAAGCACTGGACCAAATATTTCTTTAGTATAGATATCCATATCTGCAGTCACGTTATCAAACAAGTGTGGCCCAACAAAGAAGCCGTCTTCGTATCCCTGTAGATTAAAATTACGTCCATCAACAACTAATTTTGCACCTTGATCTATTCCTGACTGTACTAAATTCAAAATATTTTCTTTAGCAGCTGATGTAATAACTGGACCATAATCTACATCATTCCCAGCCGTGTATGGCCCAACTTTTAATGTTTCTATTCTAGGAACTAATTTTTCAATTAACTTATCTGCGGTTTCCTCTCCAACTGGAATTGCAACTGAAATTGCCATGCATCTTTCACCAGCAGCTCCATAACCAGCACCCAAAAGTGCATCAGCAGCCTGGTCAAGATCAGCATCTGGCATAATGATCATATGGTTTTTAGCGCCACCAAAACACTGCACGCGCTTTCCATTAGCACAACCCGTTGCATAAATGTATTCAGCAATTGGGGTTGATCCCACAAAACCTATAGATTGAACTATATCTGAGTGTAGCAATGCATCTACTGCTTCTTTATCACCATTTACAACTTGCAAAATTCCATCAGGAAGCCCTGCTTCTTTTAAAAGTTCAGCAAGCATTAATGGAACTGATGGATCGCGTTCAGATGGTTTTAATATGAATGCATTCCCACAAACAATAGCTGGCGCAAACATCCACATTGGAATCATAGCTGGAAAATTAAATGGTGTAATTCCTGCAGTCACACCGAGAGCTTGGCGCATTGAATACATGTCAATGCCAGGACCTGCACTATCTGTAAAATCACCTTTTAACATTTGAGGTGCTCCAATACAGTATTCAACGACTTCAAGTCCACGTTGAACATCCCCTGCAGCATCTGGTAGGGTTTTACCATGCTCACGGCTTAATACCTCAGCTAGTTTATCCATATCTCTGTTCAACAAATCGACGAACTTCATCATAACACGCGCTCTTCGTTGCGGATTGACTGCTGCCCAAGCAGGCTGAGCAGCTTGAGCCTTTGCTATAATTGCGTCTACTTCTGATTTAGAGGCAAGCGGGCACTGTGCCTGCACTTCTCCTGTCGCAGGATTATATACGTCCGTATATCTTCCTGATTCACCTTCAACGCGTTCACCATTTACGTAATGGGTTATTTGTTCCATAAATTTCTCCAAGTTTAAATACTAAATATCCTTTTACTATGCAAAATTACAATATAAAGACCTAATATTACATTACTCACATGCAAAATTGCAAAGGCTAGATATGTTAAATTGGGATGATTATAGAATTTTTTTAGATGTAGCACGTTCAGGTAGCTTATCAGCTGCATCTATTTCATTAAAAATTGATGCAGCGACTGTAGGCAGGCGTATTACTCGACTAGAAAAAGCATTAAATTCAAAATTATTTAATAAATTACCTCGAGGTTACCAATTAACTCAAGCGGGAAACGACTTAAAAGATCACATAGAAAATATTGAAAGAACAGAAAAAATAGCAAGAGGATCACTTCAAAAATCATCTGCAGATATTTCAGGAAACTTTAGAATAGGTGCACCTGATGGATTATCTAATTTTGTCTTACCCAGTGTAATATCAAATATTCAAAATCAGCATAAAAATTTAAAAATTCAAATTTTATCATTACCTAGAGTCTTTAATTTATCTCGAAGAGAAGCAGACCTTGCAATTATGGTGACACCTCCAAAAAAAGGCCGTTTTATTACAAAAAAAATAGTAAGCTATAATTTAAATTTAGCAGCTACGAAAATGTACTTGGAAACCCATTCTGAAATAAAATCAAAAACTGATTTGAAAAACCATAATATAATCGGATACATTCCTGATTTGATTTTTGATCCAACTTTGGACTACCTCTCTGAAGTATACCCAAATAGAACTCCAGATTTATCTTCAAATTCAGTAGCTGTTCAAATGCAAATGCTTAATCTTGGTGTAGGAATCGGTTTTGCTCATGATTTTGCATTAGCTCATTACCCAAATATTACACCAATTTTAAAGGATAAAATCAATCAAGAGCGAGCATTTTATATGGTTAGGGATCGTGATGATTTAGCATCAGAGCAATCTAATCATATTGCTTCATTACTAGATATAGGTATTAAAAGAGAGGTGAAACGCCTCCAATTAATCAACGGAAAATCTGAGGTATGATATGAATAGAACCAAAACCGAATTAAATGAATATAAATCCTTGGTAGGATCTGAAATTGGACATTCAGAATGGATCACAATTTCACAAAAAATGATAGATGATTTTTGTGACGTTACCGGTGATTATCAATTTATTCATAATGATCCTAGCCGAGCAGCATCAGAAACACCCTTTGGTGGTTCAATTGCACATGGGTTTTTAACGCTTTCACTAATTACAAAAATGTACAAAGACACTACACCAATTATTGCGGGTCACGAACTTGTAATCAATTATGGCTTAAACAGAGTAAGGTTTCTTGCACCTGTCCCAAGTGGTTCGCGCATTAGAGGAAGAATAACACTGGGGAAAGTTGAGCCACGCGGTGAAAATAAAATTTTAACTGAAAATAAAATAATTGTTGAAATTGAAGACAGCGAAAAGCCAGCCATGTTAGGGACTTGGGTAACATTATTAATTAAAGACGAAATATAAATTTAATCCTCGAATACAAAAGCCCACACTATTTGTATGGGCTTTGTAAACTCAATGGCGCGGTTGACGGGGCTCGAACCCGCGACCTCCGGCGTGACAGGCCGGCACTCTAACCAACTGAGCTACAACCGCCGCTCATTGAGTAGCGGCTTATTAGGACGCGTGAAGAGATGGGTCAAGCATGTATTTAAATAAAAATGAAAAATATTTAATTTAATTTTCTAGACCGATTGATCTTTAATGCTTAAAGGTACAAACAATTATATATTATATTTCACCAAGATATTTAAAATGACATCAAGATATGCATCAATATCTATTCTAATCGGCGCATTATGTATGAGTTTTGCAGCGCTATTAGTGCGTTTAATACAAGATGCTGACGGTTTTCAAATATTATTTTATCGGGGTTTCCCACAATGCTTAATGGTTATGATCGTCGCATGTTTTATACGACAAATAAGCATAAAAGATTTTTTTAAAACGATAGACAAAACTGACATATATTTAGGCTTTACAATGTGTATTGCATTTTCATTTTATATATTTGCACTTTTAAACACATCGGTTGCTTCAGCACTATTTATATTATCTATAGCACCAGTTTTTGCAGCATTACTTTCTTGGTATCTTATTGGAGAAATACCAACTAATAGAACTTGGATTTCTATATTATGCGCTCTGATTGGCGTCACAATAATGGTTGGCGCTGATCTCACATCAGGACGTTTACTTGGAAACTTGTTTGCAATGATATCTGCATTGAGCTTTGCATTAATGTTGGTTATGGCGCGCAAATCAAGAAAAAGTGATGTATTAACTGGAAATTTCTTAGGTGCAGGATTTGCTATAATACTAGCAATGATATTGGCATGTGCTTATGGTGATGGATTAATAATTCCTACAAAAGATTTATGGCTATCTTTTATGTTAGGTGCTTTCACTATTGGTATCGGAATTGCTTTTGTTGCTTGGGGTGCACCATATTTACCAGCACCAAATGTTGGTGTCCTCGTATTGATTGAAAGTGTCTTAGCTCCTATATGGGTTTGGCTGTTTCTAGACATGCCAATGAAATATCAGGAAATAATAGGTGGAATGATAATTTTTTGTGCAGTCTTAATCTTATCAACTTCTAAAAAATAATAGAGTATAAACTTTACTTATGTGAGGCAAAAACATTTAGTAATATCACCCCTCCTACAATCATTAAGAGTCCAATAATAGCTCGCCAGTCTAGCGCCTCTTTGAAAATAAAATACCCAAAAAGTGTTATCAAGAAGATACCCAACCCAGACCAGGTAGCATAAACTACTGCAATCGGAAGTGCATTCAAAGCAAGAGTTAGAAAATAAAAAGACGCACCATAGCTTACACACAAAGCGATCGTTGGTATCAAGCGTGTGAAATTTTGGCTCACTGGCAATAACAGAGTGCCCGTAACCTCCAAAAAAATAGCAAAAGTTAAAAATAAATAATGCATTTAATTACCTTAAAGTGATTAAAATTAATTTCTTATATTATAACATATTCTGATATTTTCATATTTATAAATTATAATGATAGTTTTCAAAACCTATAAGTTTTACTTGAAAATATTGAGGATTATGGTGGGTGATAAGA
>FZLS01000044.1 GCA_900197625.1 Rhodobacteraceae bacterium Water-Bin34
ATCATCTCAGCGGTTATTCTAGATCAATATCGCCAACGTAAAAAAGCTTAGCTAGGAGAATAAAAAATGAGTGAAGAGTTTGTTTTAAAGACTGAAGATCTTACTAAGCATTATGGGGGTGTTCGAGCGCTTGAAGGTGCAAACTTTCAATTAAAAAAAGGTGAACATGTAGCTATTATGGGTGATAATGGCGCTGGAAAATCAACTTTTGTTCGACAAATTACAGGTGTTGAGCAGCGTACAAGAGGTACAGTTATTTTTGATGGGGAAAAAGTTGATTTTAGAGGGCCGATTGAAGCTAGAGAATCTGGTATTGAAACTGTTTTCCAAACATTGGCCTTAGCTGATCATTTGGACGTACCCGATAATTTATTTTTAGGACGTGAAAAAACAAAATGGAATTGGCTTGGTCCGTTTCGATTGCTTGATTATAAAGCAATGCGAAAAGATACCATGGATGCCTTAGAGAAAACTGGCGTTAAGATACCAAATATACATAATACAATTGAGAAAATGTCAGGTGGTCAAAGACAATGTGTGGCTATTGCACGTACAGCTTCTTTCCATTCTAAATTGACGATCATGGATGAACCTACAGCAGCACTTGGTGTTCAGGAAACTGAGCAAGTTGAAAATATTATTCGCCAACTTAAAGAGCAAGGTGAACCATTAATTTTAGTAAGTCATAATATGCGACAAGTATTTGATTTAGTCGATCGCATAGTCGTATTTAGGCGAGGACAGATTTGTGCAAACCTTGACATAAAAAATGGTGACTATACTGGTGAAGATGTTGTAGCATATATTACCGGTGCCAAAACTGGTGCAGAATATGAAAGTACTGCGTGAAATTATTTGACTTAAACAATCCTTTTTTTGCACCTCTTTGGAGGCGAATTTTAATCGTTTGTATTTTGGTTTTTTGGGGTTTAGTGGAATTCTACACTTCAAATACAATTTGGGCAGTTATTTTCTTAATTCTTGCAAGTATATGTTTATGGCAATTCTATACAATTAATTATACTAAAAAGCCTAAAGACTAATTTAGGAGATATATATGATCGTAACGCTAAAGGATGTCGCAGAACTTGCTGGCGTATCTCGTTCAGCGGTTTCACGAACTTATACTGAGGGTGCATCAGTTTCTTTAAAAACTCGTGAAAAAGTAAAAAAAGCAGCTTTAGAGCTTGGATACAGTCCAAACGCATTGGCATCGTCGCTAACAACTGGCCGCACTAAGATGATTGGGTTGGTTTCAAATAATTTTAGAAATCCATTTTTTTTAGAGGTATTTGATTTATTTACACGTGGATTACAGGAGCGTGGACTTCGCCCTCTTTTAGTAAACCTTTCAGAAGAAACTGAACCAGAAGCATCCATAAGGATGTTAAGACAGTATTCTGTTGATGGCGTAATAGTAGCTTCATCAACTTTAAAGCCTGGGTTTTCAAAAGCATTTAAAGATGCTGGTTTTCCAGTAGTTCACCCATTTGGTAGTCATAGTGAAAATCCTATAGTTGATGTGCTTGGTATTGATAATATAATGGCTGGAAGAATGGCTGCCTTAACATTAATTGCTAGAGGCTATCGAAAAGTAGCTTTTTTGGGTGGGCCAGAAACAGCTACTACAACAATAGATCGTGGAAAAGGTTTTCTGAGTGTAATGAAGGCTCATTCAGATTGTAGTTGCTCTATAAGTTTTGCAAATGAATATTCTTTTGGAGCGGGACGAAAAGCAATGCTTAAATTAATGGATGATAAGCTAGCAGAGGCATACTTTTGTGCTGATGATGTTCTTTCAATTGGCGCATTATCCGCTCTACAGGGCGGTGGTTATAATGTACCAAATGATGTTGGAATAATAGGTTTAAACAACATGGAAATGGCAAGTTGGGATAATATTAACTTAACAACTATCAGTAACCCACTGCCAGAAATAATATCGGCATCAATTGATCGTGTATCTGCAATTGTTGAAAACGGTTCAATTCACCCTGAGGGTCAATTATTTGATTGTAAAATTATAGAGCGCGGAACACTTCGCCCCGCACCTAAGTAGTGTTTTATTGAAACATTGGTGGGCGAGCATCAAGCCATTCGCCATTTTGTTTTCCTGATTTTGCAACTGCAACAACTGCTGCCATAGATCTTAACCCATCCACTGCTTTGGGATAGAGATTTGCTGCAGGATCAATTGATCGGCCTTCTTTTTCAGAATTTATTGCTTCTGCTAAATCTGTATATATATTTGCAAAGGCAAGTGGCATTCCTTCTGCATGGCCAATTGTAACACGTGATGTTCGATCCGCTTCTGGAGATAAGTTTGCCTCACCACGTTCAATAATCTGAAGACGTTTATTTAATGGCATGTAAAAAAGTTGATTTGGTTGTTCTTGGCTCCATCTCAATCCACCCGTTTCCCCAAAAACTTGAATACCCAAACCATGCTGACGCCCTATAGCAATTGAAGACGTCCAAAGTCGCCCAACTGCGCCACCATCCATTCTAAAATTTACCATTGCATCATCTTCTAAAACACGTTGCTCCAAACATGATACTGTATCTGCTGAGAGTTTTGTTACTTCTTGTCCGGTTACAAAGCTAGCCATATGCATAGCATGTATACCACAATCAGCAAATTGAGCACTTACACCTGCTTGAGCTGGATCGTATCGCCATCGGACGCGTGGGTTATCGGCATCATCAGCGTCAGCGTGATGACCATGAGCAAACTCAGCATTTACCAATCTTACTCTACCTATATCACCCCTTTTAATCATAGCTTTCATATGGCGGACTAAACTATAGCCTGTGTAACCATAATTAACGGCACAAATTTTGTTTGTCTTTTGAGAAATTTTAACAATTTCTTCACCCTCTTCTACAGTCATAGTCATTGGTTTTTCACATAAAACGTTAAACCCACCTTCTAAGAATTCTTTTGTAATTTCAAAGTGAGTAGAATTTGGTGTAGCCACTGTAACAAGATCAATTTTATCTTCACGATTTTTTTCAGCAGCTAGCATATCTTGCCAACTGCCATATGCACGTTCGCCTAGGCCAAGTCTTTGACCATAGTCAATTCCTTCCTTGGGGCGATGATCTAATGCACCAGCAGTAAATTCAAACAACCCATCTAATCCTGACCCTAAGCGGTGAGCTGGACCAATTTGACTACCTTCACCGCCACCGATCATTCCCCATTTTAATTTTTTCATATAAGTGCTCCTAAAAACCAATAGATTGTAGGTAATTTCTATTCAATTTGGCGTCATCAATTGGTGAAGTATCGCCCTCTGGGTCACAATCTTGTTCAACCGTACACCAGCCATTAAAATTATTTTCTAACAATAGTTGTCTTACAGTTGGAAAATCTACATCTCCATCACCTAGGTTGCAAAAAATACCCTGACCACATGCAGCATAAAAGTCTGTTCGATTTTCAACGACCTGCGCTTTAACTTTTGGATTAATATCTTTGAAATGCATATAACTAATTCTATTAATGTTTTGCTTCATAAATTCTACAGGGTCAAACCCAGCATAAGAATGATGCCCGGTATCAAAACAAATTTTTAATATACTTTCATCAACTTCGTCTAATAATCTATTTAGCTCTGGTTCAAAATCCATGAAGCCAGCGGCATGAGCGTGTATGCCAACTGTGAGTCCAAACTCTTCAGAGCCAATACGTGCAACTGTAGCGATTCTATCGCGATATGCTGACCATTCTGCTTTATCCATTTGTTCAGCTTCACTAGCTCTTCCTGCCGTAGGAGCCCGGCGTTCAGATATACTATCAATTAATACTAAATGCTGTGCTCCATGGGCCTTTAAAGCTTTACAAGTACGTTGAGCCCCATCCAATACATCTTCCCATTTATTTGGATCATGAAAAGCACGAAAAACAACTCCACCAACTAATTCTTGGTTAAATTCATCAAGCGCCTCAGATAATATATTTGGATCTTCTGGCATAAAGCCAACAGGTCCTAGTTCAATACCTGTATATCCAGCATTGGCATTTTCTTCTAAAACTTTGCGCCAGCTTGGATTGCGTGGATCATCTGCAAATTCCACACCCCATGAACACGGGGCATTACCTATTTTAATCATAATTATAACCTTTATTTAATAATCTGAAATATTAACCCAGATATTTTTCTTACTTGAATCTAACGCTGCACTAACAACTCTATTTACTTCCATTCCTTCTGAAAAAGTTGGCCAGATATTTCGGCCTTCATGAATAGCTCTTATAAAATCATTAGCCTCTATAATAATTTGATCTTGATAACCGGTTCCGTGGCCTGGTCCTTGGCAAAAAGCTTCATAATCAGGATGGGTAGGCCCTGTCAAAATTTTCTTGAAACCTCTTTCTGATTCTAAGCCATCCATTGTGTATAAATGCAGTGCATTTTGATCCTCTTGATCAAATCTTATTGAGCCCATAGTACCGTGAATTTCATAAGCATATCCCATTTTTCGCCCAGTCGCTACGCGACTGAAAAATAAATGACCTTGGGCACCATTCTCAAATCTGCACATCATTTGTGCCTGGTCATCATTGGTTACTTGGCCTCCAGGTCTATTTACATGAACTGTTTCAACAGAGGCATTTAATGTAGTTATTGGACCCACTAGTGCTCTAGCAGCATTGATCATGTGGGGGGCTAAGTCCCCCATTGTTCCATTCGATATTCCTTCAGTTCGCCAATTGGTTGGAATCAATGGATCTGCTAAAAAATCTTCAGTGTGTTCTCCACGAAACCATGTAATTTCACCTATCCGTCCTTCTGATATTAATTGCCGAGCATATTGTGAAGCAGGAGTTCTAATGTAATTAAAGCCAGTCATATGAATTAGCCCAGAATTTTCTGCTGCAGCCAACATTGTTCTGCTTTCATCAACTGTAGCGCCCAATGGCTTTTCACAGAAAACATGTTTTTTATTTTTAAATGCTTCAAGTGCAATTTCACAATGGGTTGATTGAGGTGAGGCAATTACTATTGCATCTACATTAGCATTATTAGTGACATCTCTCCAATTTGTGGTTGAAGATTTGAAGCCATAATTTTTCTGGTATTTTTCAGCACTTAAATTAGTTGTTGCGCAAACCATTTCTAACTCTGGTCTAAGTGCTGTTTCAAAGAGTGTACCAACAGATCCATATGCCGCTGCATGAGCTTTGCCCATATAACCACCTCCAATGATACCAATGCCAAGCTTGGACATCTTAATTCTCCTGTAAAATTTGATTGCAACCGGTTGCAAATTATGTAACCTTGTTTATGCATATGGGTCAATACCCAACTGAGTTTACTTATTATTTGACTGCTTGCGGAGAATACCTTGAAACAACAAAAAGAAACAGTAACTTTAACTGTAGCTCAGGCTATTATTAAGTACCTTTCATCTCAATATATTGAGATCGAAGGTGAAAAAGTTCGTCTATGTGGCGGTGGTTTTGGTATTTTTGGTCATGGTAATGTAACATGTTTAGGTGAAGCTTTATTTGAAAATAAAGAAAAACTACCTTTATATCGTGGTCAAAATGAACAAGGAATGGGGTTTGCTGCTGCAGGATATGCAAAGGCTTATTTGCGCCGTCGCTTTATGTTTTGTACTGCATCGGCTGGCCCTGGAACTGCTAACTTATTAACAAGTGCAGCATTGGCACATGCAAATAGACTTCCCATGCTAATGTTATGTGGTGATACTTTTATTACTCGTTTGCCAGACCCAGTTTTACAACAATTGGAACATTTTGGAGACCCGACACTAGGTGTTAACGATGCATTTAAGGCAGTCAGTCGTTATTGGGACAGAATAACTCATCCTGCTCAAATCATTCAATCTTTACCTGCCGCATTAGCAACTATGCTAGACCCTGCAGACTGTGGACCTGCATTTATTGGTCTGCCTCAAGATGTTCAAGGCTGGACATATGAATATCCCATTTCATTTTTTGATGAAAAAATACACCGTGTTCGCCGACAATCTCCAGATGCTGAAGAAATAAATGACGCAATTAAGTTATTAAAGAGTGCAAAGCGCCCAATGATTATCGCTGGAGGTGGCATCCAATATTCTGGAGCTGTTTCAGAATTAACCGAATTTGCAGATAAATTTCAAATCCCTGTTGTGGAAACTATTGCTGGGCGTGCAAATTTATTAGATACACATGATTTGAATATTGGGCCGCTTGGTGTGACTGGCTCAAACAGTGCAAACAATATTGCTGAACAGGCAGATGTTATTTTAGCAATTGGCACACGTTTGCAAGATTTTACAACAGGTTCTTGGACGGCATTTTCAGCTGATGCTAAAATTATTTGTTTAAACGCTGCTCGTCATGATGCTGCAAAACATCTTTCATTACCGATTGTAGGTGATGCAAAGCTTGGATTGAATTCGCTAAGTACTGGGTTGATTGGTTATAAAGCATCGTCTGATTGGATTGATAATGCACGCAAAGAACGAGCAAAATGGAATGAGTATGTTGAAAAAAATACGAATCTAAAAAATGGTCCGTCATCATATGCGCAAGCTATAGGTGTTGTTAATGAATATTGTGATCCATGTGATCGAATTGTAGCTGCAGCAGGTGGTTTACCGGCAGAGGTTACGGCTAATTGGCGTACTCTCGGAATTGGCACCGTTGATGTTGAGTTTGGGTTTTCATGCATGGGATATGAAATTGCAGGTGGTTGGGGCGCACGTATAGCTCAATCGGAAAAAGAAGCTGATAAAGATACGATTGTGTTTACAGGTGATGGATCATATTTATTAATGAATTCTGATATCTATTCGTCTGTTCTCACGCAAAAGAAGATGATTATTCTTGTGTTAGATAATGGTGGATTTGCAGTTATCAATAAGTTGCAAAATAATACTGGTAATGAAAGTTTTAACAACTTAATTTCAGATACGCCAACAGCTGTGAAGCAGGCTCGTGTCGATTTTGAAGCTCACGCAAAGTCTTTAGGAGCACTATCTGAAACGGTAGAAAGCCCATCAGGTTTAGCGGATGCATTTTTACGAGCAAAATCTGCAAATGAGACATATGTTATAGTCATGAAGGTTGATCCATATGATGGTTGGACAAATGAAGGCCATACTTGGTGGGAGGTTGGAACACCTCATATATCTAAAAATGATAAGATTACTAAAGCTCATCAAGAATGGGAATCTTCACGTGTCCGGCAAAGAAAAGGAATTTAAATGTCATACCTTTTTGACGGAATAAAAAAAAATAACTTTCTAGTCATAGGTCGCGCTGGAATGGATTTATATCCTGATCCACCTGGTGCAGCTACTGAAGAAGCCGTGAATATGAGCGTCGGTCTTGGAGGATCATCGGCCAATATTGCCGCAGGAATTTGCAAACTTGGAGGTAAGTCTGCATTAGTGACACGAGTTTCTGATGATAGCGTTGGCCGTTATTGTGTAAACCAATTGAAACATTATGGTGTCGATGTATCTAACGTGAAACCAATTAGTGGTGAATTCCGCAATTCATTGGCTGTTTATGAGAGTCGAGTTGAAAACCATCAATCAGTTATTTATCGAAATGGTGCTGCTGATTTTCAGATGGGTATTGATGACATCAAAGCTGTAAATTATAGTCAATATGGAGCATTGATTACGGCAGGTACGGTATTTGCAGCTGAGCCATCGAGGAGTGCTACAATGCAAGCTTTTGCATATGCTAGGACGGCTGGATTGCCTATTATTTTTGATGTTGATTATCGACCATATTCTTGGATATCTCCAGAGATTGCATCCGAAGTTTTGACTGCTGCAGCTGAGCAAAGTGATATGATAGTTGGAAACGATGAAGAATTTGGTTTTATGGCAGGTGGTATTGAAAAAGGATTAGATAAAGCGCGCGAATTGTCTGAAACATCGGCTTCTATGGTGATTTATAAAATGGGCTCTGAAGGCGCAATTACATTTTTTGATGGGCAAGAAATTCATACCGGTATATACCAAGTTGAAGCCCTAAAACCTACAGGAGCAGGAGATAGTTTCATGTCAGGTTTTGTAACGTCAATTGCGGATGGATATAACTTAAGAGATTCAATTCTTAGAGGATCTGCATCAGCATCAATTACAGTTTCTCGCCCAGGTTGTGCACCTGCAATGGCAGATACTAACACATTAAAAGAATTTATGGCCGATCATCCTGGGCCAACAAATAAGTAAGGAAAAAACATGCATATTGCGCCATATGATAATAAAAATAAACCAATTGTTGATATTGATGACCCTACAGTTCCATTGAATTATTTTAACATAGTAAAATTAACTAAAGGCCAAGCATTCGAATATGCGGTTCCTGGATTTGAGACTTGTATAGTTCCTGCAACAGGTACGGTTGATGTCGATGTTGAGGGCTTTAAATGTTCTGAGTTGGGGCAACGCACTGAAGATGTTTGGGATGGAGAGCCTGAAGGTGTTTATGTTCCAACTGCTGCGAAGGCTACAATGGTTTGTACAAGTGCAAATGCAGAAATTTTTATCGCTGGTGCAAGATATGATAAGGTATTGGATGCATTTTCTGTACGTACAAATGAATTAGATGAAGTACAATATGGGTCTGATGAAACCAAAACACATCGAAAAATTAAACATATATTGGGTACAAAATATCATGATAAAGTAGGTCGGTTATTAGTATCAGAACTTTTTACAGTTGGAGAAGGCGGTTGGTCGGGCTTTCCAAGCCATAAGCATGATACAGATCGTTTACCAATTGAGACGCGTCATGATGAAACGTATAATTTCAGGTTTAAGCCAAATTATGGATCAGGTGTGCAAATGCTTCAACGTGAGGATGGGAAGTCAGGTGATGCTTATCATTTAGTTGATGGATCAACAATTTGCTTAGATTCTGGGTATCATCCGTGTGCGGTTTTACCAGGCTATCAGATGTATTATTTTACAATATTGGGTGGATTATCTCAAAGATCGCTAGTGCAATATTTTCAACCAAGTCATGCAGACCAATTAGAAACTATTCCTGGCATAAAAGATATGATTGCTAAGTTTAAATAATGCCAATAGCTACATTATCAGAAGTTCTTCAACCTGCTTTAAAAGGTTCATATGCTGTAGGTGGTTTAGTTACTCTTGGCTGGGAAGATATGCGTGCGTTTGTTGCGGCAGCAGAGGCTGAAAATTGTTCTGTTATATTGCAAGCGGGACCTGGTTGCCGAGAGCATACTCCATTACCAATACTTGGAAAAATGTTTCGTTATTTAGCAGAAAATGCATCTGTGCCTGTAGTTGCGCACCTTGATCATGGGTATACTTATGATGAATGTGCACTAGCATTAGATAGTGGTTTTACTTCATTAATGTATGATGGATCCCGAAAGTCTTTAAAAGTAAACATTGAAGAAACAAAACGAATTGTAAAAATGGCCCATTCATCTGATATTTCATGTGAAGGTGAAATTGGTTTTGTTGGCTATTCAAATGGGGAAAAATCAGCAGGCACAGACCCTACTGAAGCAGAAACTTTTGCAAACGAAACTGGTGTTGATGCAATGGCTATTTCTGTAGGTAATGTACACTTGCAAGAAAACAAAGAAGGCGGTTTGGACGAAGATAGGATATCTAAAATACAGACTCTTACTTCTGTTCCTTTGGTAATACATGGTGGATCTGGCGTTCCTGTTGAGCAACGAAAGCGACTCGCAAGAGAAACAAATATCTGTAAGTTTAATATTGGTACAGAATTGCGAATGGCATTTGGCGGTGCGATGCGCGACGCAGTTAATAAAGATAATAAAAGATTTGACCGTGTATCGATTTTAAAAGAAACTCACGACCCAACGGTTGCAGTTGTACGGCGAGTTTTATCTAATTTGAAAGGTTGAAAATGCTTAATATTGGAATTCTTGGTTGTGGTCGTATTGGTCAAGTACATGGAAAAACTCTTAAAGGTATGGATACTGCGCGCGCTGTAGCTGTTTCTGATTTTTTACCTGAAGCTGCAAATGCATTGGCAGATGATTTAAATGCGAAAGTTATGTCGAGTGAAGAAATAATATGTGATTCAAGCATTGATGCTGTAATTATTGGGACTCCAACAACTACACATTATGATTTGATTCATGAAGCTGCCGCAAACGGGAAAGCAATATTCTGTGAGAAGCCAGTAGATTTATCTGTTGAGCGCATTAGAGAGTGTATGGTTGCTGTTGAAAAAGCAGGTGTTCCATTTATGACTGCCTTTAATCGCCGGTTTGATCCAAGCTTTGCAAATTTAAAAAGAAAAATATCAGATCAAGTTATTGGTGATGTTGAAATTGTTACTATACTTTCACGAGACCCATCTCCACCACCTATTGGCTATATTAAAACATCAGGTGGTATTTTTAGAGACATGATGATCCATGACTTAGATATGGCAAGATTTTTGCTCGGGGAAGAACCTATCGAACTGTCTTCTGCTGCATCATGCCTTGTGGATCCAGAAATTGGTAAAGCTGGAGATTTTGATACAGCGGTTGTAACTTTAAAAACAGCGAGTGGCAAATTATGCCAAATTAGCAATTCTCGTCGAGCTACTTATGGATATGATCAAAGAATTGAAGTCCATGGCTCTAAGGGAATGCTTCGTGCGGATAATATGCTTGAGAATACAGTTGAGTTGTCTAACGCCTCTGGATTTCAATCAGCCCCTACGCAACCATTTTTCTTGGAAAGATATGCTGAAGCTTACCGAGCAGAAATGATACACTTTGTTGATGTGGTGAATTCTGGTGGAATTATGAAACCTGATGGTGAAGATGGTTTAAGAGCTCAGTTATTGGCAGATGCTGCTGATGAAGCAGCTCGCGATGGAAAATCTCGAAATCTTACATAATTAATATAAGTTTAAATAGAAATTAACTTTAATGTATTATCTTACAATGCATTAAACTCTTCTTTTTTTTGATTAAACCACTCTTCCATTTTGTTTTGATCTTGCATGAGTAAGCTAATTTTTTCCATTGCATCTAAGTGACGTTTATCTTTTTGCTTAAACATCTTCATTCCGTGATTTTTGCTCATATTAACAATTTCATCAAATGTGTTAGCACTGAAAGCTTCATCACACGCGCCGCCAAGCTGTTTGCATGTCATAGTTTTCATAATCTAATATCCTTTTTAAATACATTTTCACTTAATTTAAATTTAAGTATACTTTAACTTTATTGAAAAAGGATATTAAATCTACGAATTAGATTAATATAATATTAAGTTTTTAATATAAAAGATTAGGAAGTTATGACTAAAAATATTTTGTTTATTATGTTTGACCAACTAAGATTTGATTACTTATCTTGTGCTGGCCATAAGACAATAAAAACGCCTAATATTGATAGGTTGGCATCAATGGGTGTGCGCTTTTCTAATTGTTATGTGCAGTCGCCTGTTTGTGGTGCATCTCGTATGTCAACTTATACTGGTCGCTATGTAAGTTCACACGGCGCTGCATGGAATAATGTTCCACTGAAAGTTGGTGAGTTAACTTTAGGTGACCATTTGCGCAAAGCAGGAATGGATTCTTGGTTGATTGGTAAGACACATATGGCCGTAGACACTGATGGTATGGAGCGACTTGGCCTTGCAAATGATAGTATTATTGGTGCCCGTGTGTCTGAGGCTGGATTTGATATTTGGTTGAGAGATGATGGTCTATGGGCGTATGGTCCTGATGGGTATTACGATGAAAAGAAATCTCCTTATAATGAATATCTTAAATCAAAAGGATATGAGGGTGAAAACCCATGGGCTGATTTTGCAAACGCTGGAATTGATGAAAATAACCAGATGACATCTGGTTGGTTTATGCGGCATGCAAATACTGCTGCAAACATTGAAGAAGAGGACAGTGAAACGCCTTGGCTAACATCCGAAGCAATAAAATTTATAAGTGAAAAAAAAGAAAAGCCATGGTTATGCCATTTGAGTTATATAAAGCCTCATTGGCCATATATAGTGCCAGCGCCATATAATGAAATGTATGATGCATCAGATGTAGTTGATGTGATTAGATCAAAAAGTGAACTGGAGGATACTCATCCTGTTTTTAGAGCATTTATGGAAAATACTATAGGTAAAACATTTTCACGCAATGAGGTTCGTGAAGCAGTTATTCCAGCTTATATGGGCTTAATTAAACAATGTGATGATCAAATGGGACGTTTATTCAAATATCTCAAAGAATCTGGAGAAATGGACAACACAATCATCGTATTAACATCTGATCATGGGGATTATTTGGGTGATCACTGGTTGGGTGAAAAAGATTTATTTCACGCACAGTCTGTTAAAGTACCTTTAATAATTTATGACCCTTCTCATCAAGCTGATTGTACTCGTGGGATGGTTAGTGATGCATTGGTAGAGGCAATTGATTTAACTGCAAGTTTTGTTGAGCATGCATCTGGAGAAGTACCAAAACACATACTTGAGGGAAAATCTCTTTGGCCAATTGTACACGGTCAGCAAAAAGAATTAGATCGAGATTTTGTTGTTTCTGAATATGATTATTCTCAACAAAAGATGGCCAAGTCTCTGGGTGTTCAGCCTAAAGACGCAAGATTATTCATGATAGCTGATAAGGAGTGGAAATTCATGCATGCAGAGGGTGGATTTCGCCCAATGCTTTTTGATTTAAGAATAGATCCACATGAATTAAATGATTTAGGTGCAGATTCTGCATATCAGAATATAATTGATATCATGTATCAAAGACTTGGACGCTGGTCCCTAAGAATGTCTCAACGTACAACAATTGATGACGATACAATTGAAAAAAAGCAAAGCTCAAATTCTGACGTAGGGATTATTCTCGGAGTTTATGATGATAATGAAATATCTGATAGAAGTTCAAGTTTTTATAAAGGATTGTCGAAAGGTCGATATTCTTAATCAATTTTTTTAAAAGATCGCAATGCTATTAAGCTTCCAGCAATTGTAATAAATAAAATTCCAAAAAGCTGATTCAAATTGACTTCTTGGCCAACTAAAACCCATGCAAAAAATGGACCAAATATAAGAGCTGAATATTCAAAAACAGCCACTTGGGAGGCTTGTCCAATTTGGTAAGCGCGGAAAATTAACCCGATTCCCAAAATTGCTCCAATAGCTTGCAATGTAATCCAGGGCATCACACTTCCAATATTCCATACCCATCCTCGTGCAATAAATCCTGTAGCATCATTTGTAATTTCAGGATTAATCCATGCGATGGCACACAGTGCGCATATTCCAACAAGGCTTTGCATTATCATTATGTTGGTTAACAATGATAAGGTTGTTTCACCTTCGCATAATTGTCGGGTTGCGATTGCTGCCATTGCATAAAATAGACCTCCCAAAACGGGTAAAAAACTCAAAAATGTTAGATCACTTATTTGCGTATCAACAACTAAAATGATTCCTATAAAACCAATAAATACTGCAACTATTTGAATGGTATTTATTGTTTGGCCTAGAATTAATCCTGAAATTAATAAAATAAAAATCGGGGAAGTAAACAAACCAGCTAAAGCTTGAGCCATTGGAATAAACGCTAACGACCAAAAATAAAAAATCATGGCTATTGTTAGAAGAAAGCTTCGAAATGCTACTGCCCAATTTTTTTTTGGCCATATTTTGATTTTCCAAAAATAAGCAATACAAGCTATTAAAGGTAGTGCAATTATTGCTCGAATAATTTGAAACTGCCAAAGACTTACCACTTCGGCAATGAAAACTATAAAGTTATCAGTAAAACCAAGCACAAGCATTGCGCCAATCATTGAGACTGCCGCGCCACGGTCATTTACAGGGAAATTATTATTCATATTTAATACATAAATTTACAGACCTTTATTTTCTATCTTAAAACCGACCTAAATAGATAAGAATGGATCTATATTTAAATATCCTAACGGCCTAACCCCGCTCAAAAAAACCGTTATGAGCCTTATTAATTCCATAAGTTATGGTACTTGCCCCAAACCTTTTGTTAATAGTGTCTAGTGTTCTAGATAAGCGTTCGCGGTCATTTTTTTTTGCCATTTCCATTGGTAAAAGCATTTCGCCTGGCCGGTTATTTAGAGGTAATATATTCCCAAGGTGTACTGAAATTGATGAGATAAGATAAGGCTGCTTTTGAGAATACATCATGCGCCAAAGTCTACGATTTATATCTAAAAAATGTGCAGTATCCTGACTATAATATGTCTTTATACTATTACCCCAGCGGCTTTTTGGATTTTGTATTCGTAGGAATAAAGAAAACTGAGATGCGGTATAGTTGTCTCGTCTTAATCTTGCTACTGACTTTTCAATTAACCACCTAGAAACAAGATAAGCATTTTTCAATGTTCTATTTTCGGGAGCTAACATTTTACTATTACCATAACCACCACGCTTTGTTGTTTCTAATGGAATATTTTCTCCTTGTAGTAAACGTACAAAGCGTTCGCCTATTATGGAGCCCCAAATTTTACGTGCATGCTTAGGATCTAGATTATAAACTTGTTCAACATTGTGAATGCCTGCAGAATTTAGTTTAAACAATACACCTCTTCCAATTCCTGGTAAGTCGCCAAGTGGGATATTTAATAAGCGCTGGGGCATATTATCGGGAGATAACCATTGCATTCCATCTGGCTTTTCTAGTTTGCCTGCTATTTTAGCCAAAAGGTGATTAGAGCCTATGCCAGCTGAAAATTTTAAATTCTCACCTACTTCATATTTTAATGCATCTTTCATAGTTTTTACCAATTTAGATGCAATTTTTAAATTTGATGTTGTGCCGCCAAGTGCAATTTGAAATTCATCAACACTACGTACGTATTCTAATTCAGCATATTGATCAAAAACTCTGGCAATACGTTGATTGTAATTAACATATAAGCGATGCCTTGAGGGCCGTAAGATAATTTTTGGGCATAGGGCTCTTGCTTCTTTAATGCTCATTGTAGTTTTTACACCAAAATATTTTGCTTCATAGCTTGCTGCAACGAGGCATCCCACATCGCCTTCCATCGCAGTAATACCTACTGGTTTTCCACGTAAATACGGCTCCTCATGTTGCTCAACGCTAGCAAAAAAGCTGTTCATGTCTATGTAAATTGTACGAAATGGATGCATTTTATATTGCGAATCTATCTAAATGTTCACTATATGTTCTATCATGGAATTTAAAAAGAAAATATCAAATGTTTCATTTGGTGGTAATTGGTCAGAAGAATTAATTACAGAATATGAAATTGTGGAGTCGCTAACATCTTTGCAATGGGCAGTTGATAATTGCCGTAAACAAGAGGTGAATACTGCTGAGGTAAACACTGCTTTAATTCATTTAACAAAAGATCTTGAAAAAGGAAAAATACTCTCTGATAGATTTAAGAGAGGACATTTAATAATTGATCAAAATTTACGGGAAGCACATTTTCGCGAATGTTTTCGTTTAATAAAAGTTTGGCTCAAGATTTGAGACTGTTTTCTGCGATCATTGAAATCATTTCGAACATAATCGAAGCAGCTGTTAGAGCTGTAATGTTATTTGGGCTATCTTTTGTTGGCATCATACAAACAACGTCACCTCCAACAATATTTAAGCCACGGGCGGCTCGTAATAATGCTATAGCTTCATCTATATCAAAACCTTTTTCGCCAGGCTCAATATTAGACACTCCAGGTGCAATAGTTGGGTCAAGACAATCAAGATCAAAAGTAATATAAACAGGCCGGTCTCCTAATACTTTTACTGTTTGAGCAATTACATCAGTTAGACCACGTCGCCTAAAATCTTTCATTGTCACAATATTATAGCCGTAGTCATAAGCTGGTTGTAGCCAATCTAATGTTCTTGGGTGACCGCGTAATCCAATTTGCATTGAGCGCGATGGGTCAATTTTACCTTGGTCTGCTAAATATGCACCCCAATGAGCAGCTGATTTTTTTGCCCCAAGGAAATGATCTACTTTTGTGAAAACATCTGTATGAGCATCAAGGTGTAGAAAGCTTATTGGTTGGCCGTTTGCTAGCTGCCCGCATCCCAAGGCTTGGATGATCCCACCTGTAATAGAGTGATCACCACCAATTGAGATTGGTTTAACGCCTGCTTTATCTATTTCAGTAAAAAAATCAGTAATTCGCTCAATACAATCTTCATTATCGTTTGCCCGAGGGAATGGAACATCACCAAGGTCAGTTATGTCAGCGAGTGTCCATGGATCTATTTTAAAGTCAGCGTGAGCCCTTCTATGTACTGCGGATACATTGCGAAGGGCGCGTGGACCAAGGTGTTGATCCCTTTCCGTTGTGCCATTCCCTGTAGAATGAGGAACTCCCACTAAAGCAATATCTTGATCAGCTAAAGTTTCATTTTTACATCTAAACATTGTTGGAATTCCCCACCAGTATAGGTTTTCCATCATTGAACGATCGTGCTCATCAGCCATTAGATTTTTCCCAAGAAAAGTATAAAATTTATATTTGATCTATTGTTTATGATATTCAGGTTTTTGTAGCAATAATTCTATTTTTTTTTGTTAGTTTTGGTCAACGCTGTTTATTTCCAATTAAAGCTTAGGTATCATTAATTTTAATTTAATTAACAACCAATCTAATTTTTTAGTATTAGCTTTTTGATTTTTCTCTCATTGCTAATTGAATAGGAAATTAAATGAATACTCCTATTTTTACAGATTTAATAAGTATAGTTATTGTTGTGGTGGCAGTATTTCTTGTTGGTTTATCTAAAGGTGGATTTGGTGGAGCTTTTGGTATTTTAGGTGTGCCAATTTTGGCATTAATTATGCCTCCACTTCAAGCAGTAGCATTTCTATTACCCATTTATTTGGTTATGGATATTATTAGTTTGTGGACTTGGCGTAGGCAATGGCACAAAGGGTTGGTGTGGAATATATTGCCAATGGCTATACTTGGAATTTGTGTAGGTTGGGTTACTGCATCTATAGTATCAGATAAAATAGTTGGATTGTTAGTTGGAATTATTGCACTTTTATTTGTGCTTCAACATGTAGTTTTAAAACAAAATAAAAATTCTAAAATTTCTTTAGAAACAAGTACTCGGGCAGGTCATTTTTGGGGTTTAATTTCAGGTTTTACTAGTTTTATAGCGCATGCAGGAGGCCCACCTTTTCAAATATATGCTATGCCTCTTCGTTTAGATCCTAAAGTATTTACTAGTTCTAGTGTGTTAATATTTTCAGTGCTTAATTTTCTTAAAATTGGCCCTTATTTAGCTTTAGGTCGGCTTAATCTTAACTTAACATGGTCAGCGCTTACGTTGATGCCTGTAGCTATTTGTGCAACCCTATTGGGTGCGGCAATAGTTAAGAAAATGAATGCAGAAATATTTTATCCAATAATGTATGGGTTCTTAACTTTGATTGCGTTGAGGTTAATTTTTGTATCTATGTTATGAAAATAATATTTTAATTAAAATCAGGTATTAATTTCTTCATCTATATAAAGTTTTATAATTTCTTTAAAATTTTTATCTGCTGAAAACCCTAATTGAATTGCTCTATCCGCTATAAAATTTTGTGGCCAATTTTTAACAATATTTTCTATTTTCTTATCAGGAATTCTTTTTATTAGTTTGCTAACTTTTGTTCCAGCAATACCTTCTAGGGCAAGAATTTGATCTGCAATTGAACATGAAACTCCTGGTAAATTTAAAGAGCGTTTATTCCCAAGTTTTTTAAAGTCTAATTTTGCAGCATGTTTTAAAAATCCAACTGCACTTTGAGGACTAGCAAACCAATGACAAAGGTCCTCAGGCACAGGTAAAATAGCTTCAAAACCGTTTAAAGGTTCTCGTATAATGCTGGAATAAAAAGAGCTGGCAGCTTTATTAGGCTTGCCTGGCCGCACTACAATCGTTGGAAGTCGAAGAGCGATCCCATCTAAATACCCTTTACGAGAATACTCACTGATAAGAATTTCACCAACTAGTTTTTGAGCACCATAAGATGTTTCTGGATTGGGAGAGAAGTCATCATTTATTGCATCAGGGTATGGTCCACTAAAAACAGCAAGAGAAGAAGTGTAAATAAATTTCGGCTTATAGGAACCATTTGATGCAACAAATTCTTTACGAATTTCCTCAAGTAATTGCCAAGTAGCTTTAGTATTTATATCCCAACCTTTTTGAAAGTTTTCTTCAGCTTCACCTGATACAATGGCTGCAAGATTGTAAATAATGTCAGGTTTTTGGCTGATGAGATCTGAAATTATTTTAGGATCAGATATATCACCTGTTTTTATTTTATATGAGCTTTTATTGCTCTCAATTTTTGGCGGTATGACATCAAATAAGGTAATATCATTAATTCTTCCCATAAAGGCGTCTTTAGTAATAGATTTAGCAAGCCGCATACCTATCATGCCAGCTGCACCAATAATTAATATTTTCATAATGCCCTCATGTTTTGCAATCTTTGCATAGGAAAAAATAAAATTATTTAAACATATACTATTTAATAGGAAGCTATGTCAGTATTATAGCTTCCTATTCTGATTATATTGTACAATCTAATTTACGCATTCATTTTTGCAGTTATTAATCCGATAAGTTTTTTATGATCTATGTCAAAGTTCCTAATTCCTTCTGCTAACTTTTCAGTCGCCATGGGATCAGCATTCATTTCCCATCTAAAGGTTGCTTCATCCATTGAAATTGGAAGAATGCCACTTGTATTATTTGGTGATAAAGCCCGATTGAGGGTTGATGTATCATTTCCCATTTCATCTAAAAGACTTGGCGCAATAGTAAGGTTATCACATCCTGCAAGTGCCTTTATTTGGTCACTACTTCTAAAGGATGCACCCATCACAACAGTTTCTATGTTATTTGATTTATAATAATCGTAAATTTTATGAACTGATTTAACACCTGGATCTTCATGGGGTAAATATGAATCACGTCCTTCTGCTTTTTTATACCAGTCAGTAATTCGCCCAACAAACGGTGAAATTAAAAATGCTTTTGCATCAGCACATGCAACTGCTTGAGCCATAGAAAATAATAATGTTAAGTTACAATCAATACCATCATTTTGTAAGATTTCAGCAGCACGTATACCTTCCCAAGTAGATGCAAGCTTTATAAGTATTTGCTCTCTTTTAACGCCACGTTTTTCATATTCTTTAACAATATCTCTACCTCTAGTTACAGATTTTTCAGTATCAAAAGAAAGACAAGCATCCACTTCTGTTGATACGCGTCCTGGAACAAGTGCAGCTAATTCTGCACCCATTGCGACTGTTAATGTTGCGGTCACTTGTTCGGGCGTTTGATCAGCTTTTTTACCCTCTTCTATTTCAGCGGCAACTAATGCCTCTGTCGCTGGGTCTGTTAGTGCTTTCAGAACCAAAGATGGATTTGTAGTACAATCAACCGGTTTATACTCTTTGACAGCGGCAGCTTCGCCAGTATCTGCCACAACAACAGTCATTTCTCTAAGTTGCTCTAACACAGTTTTCATGTTTAATTTCCTTATATTCTATTTTGTATTTTTAGCGATTATTTAATTGTAATTTAAATTACTTATACAGTTAGTGAAACAGACAAACAGCATTAAAATAATTTTTGAATTAATTATATAAGAATTGATAAATGATATTCTATTTTCAAATTTTTCCGAATATTCTATTCTTCAATGTATCACTTGGCTTAGGTAATAAAATGCATGATATTAAGCAAAAATATAATGGACTCAACTAATGGCTAAAAACAATTACTTTTCTGAAATGGGTGGTCATCCAGATCAAACTAACTTGTTAACTGACAGAGCTATTTTTACTGATGCATATGCTGTTATTCCAAAGGGATCCATGCGGGATATCGTAACCAGTTTTTTACCATTTTGGGATGAAACTAGATTATGGGTAATATCGCGCCCAATGAGTGGTTTTGCAGAGACTTTTTCACAATATATTATGGAAGTTCAGCCGGGTGGAGGAAGTGATCAACCAGAAACTGATAAGGATGCTGAAGGGGTATTGTTTGTAGTTGAAGGATCGATAGCTATTTCATTTAATGGTGAGAAATATGAATTAGTAGAAGGTGGTTATGCATATCTTCCAGCAGGGTTAATTTGGAAATTAAGAAATGAGTCTGATGCCATTGCCAAATTTCACTGGATAAGAAAGTCTTATCAATATGTTGATGGTATAGATAAGCCAGAACCAATAGTTACCAATGCAAAAGATATTGAACCAACACCTATGCCAGATACAGATGGTAATTGGACAACTACACGCTTTGTGGATCCGTCTGATCTGCGACATGATATGCATGTGACCATAGTAACATTACAGCCTGGGGCTGTAATTCCATTTTGTGAAACACATGTAATGGAACATGGGCTGTACGTTCTTAATGGGAAGGCAGTTTATAGGTTGAACCAAGATTGGGTAGAGGTAGAAGCAGGAGATTATATGCTGTTGCGAGCTTTTTGCCCTCAAGCCTGTTATGCTGGTGGTCCGGATGCATTCCAATACCTTTTGTATAAAGATGTTAATCGGCATATGAATTTAAAATTATCAAAGAATTAAGGTA